>JANNBD010000472.1:0-2585 GCA_031385105.1 Chamaesiphon sp. OTE_78_metabat_374 | reverse complement strand
GCTTATTTCTTCTGGCCGCGTAATGATGCGTGGGAACAACTCAAGGCTGAACTCGAAGCTAAACACTGGATCGCTGAAGTCGATCGCGTGGGTATTCTCAACCAAGCTACTGAAGTAATTAACTATTGGCAAGAAGAAGGTAAGGGACGACCTTTACCTGAGGCTCAACTCAAGTTTCCTGAAGTTATCTTTACTGGCAGTAATTAATTTCATCAGTTGGGGATTGGGGTATTGTGATAATTTGCCCCATCACCCGCTTTTAGTTCAATTGGTGATGACGAAAACTATTTTTGCGAAAAAGTATTGAGCAGCCTCGATCAAAAAGTGTTCGTTAACAAATAGAACACTATCGATCGTGTAATCAAAATTAGAATGCTAACATAATCTTCGTTTCTTAATCAGCATTTAGACTGAATCCTGGGTGAATTTGTGTGTTCTTTACAGATTGTTGCCGAGTGCCGAGTTAGGGTAGGGTACTTTGCTGATGAATCTACTGGTCAAACTTCATTATAATAGAGGCTGATAGCCTGAACTACTGGTAGTTGAGGGATCTTATTGACATCTCGATCGCTGAGATCGACCCCTATTTTAGCAATTATATGACCAGTCCTTTTCTCGCGCGGCTCCATAGTCCCGAACGTCCTGTGATCGTCTTCGATGGCGCAATGGGCACCAATCTCCAGGTTCAAAACCTCACTGCTGAAGACTTTGGTGGTGCTGAATATGAAGGTTGTAATGAATACCTTGTGCATACGAAACCTGAAGCAGTAGCCATCGTCCATCGGGATTTTTTATCTGCTGGTGCAGATGTAATTGAAACTGATACCTTTGGCGGTACTTACCAAACATTGGCAGAGTACGGATTAGAAGATAAGGTTTATTATCTCAACAAGACTGCTGCTGAACTAGCTAAAAAATGCACGGCAGAATTTTCAACTCCTGAGAAACCTCGCTTTGTAGCGGGTTCAATCGGTCCTGGTACTAAATTACCCTCGATCGGTCATATTAGTTATGAAGAACTAGAGCAAGCATACACCGAACAGGCTACAGGCTTGTACGACGGTGGTGTAGATCTATTTCTGATTGAGACTTGTATGGATGTGCTGCAAATTAAAGCAGCAATCAATGGATTGGAGGTAGTTTTTAAAAATAAAGGGGCCAGAATCCCGATTATGGTGTCGGCGACGTTCGAGAATCCCCAGGCGACGATGTTGTCGGGTAGTGATATTGCGACATTATTAACAGCATTACAACCATTCCCGATCGATATTTTAGGGCTAAATTGCGCGACTGGGCCAGATCTGATGGCTCCCCATATTAAGCATCTGTGCGAACAATCGCCATTCGTGGTTTCTTGTGTGCCAAATGCAGGATTGCCTGAAAATATTGGCGGACATGCTCACTACAAATTAACGCCTGTCGAACTCAAATTGGCGATGTATAAGTTCGTTGAAGATTGGGGTGTACAGGTAATCGGCGGTTGCTGCGGTACGCGCCCAGAACATATCAAAGCTTTAGCGGAAATCGGTTCGACACTCCAGGTAAAAGAACGGACTCCAGTATTTGAACCAGCAGCATCTTCGTTGATGTCAACGCAACCTTATTTTCAAGATAATTCGTTCCTGATTATTGGCGAACGTTTGAATGCGAGTGGTTCTAAGAAGTGTCGTGATTTATTAAACGAAGAGAACTGGGATGGTTTAGTTTCACTGGCTAAATCGCAAGTTAAAGAAGGTGCCCATATTCTCGATGTCAACGTTGATTATGTTGGTCGCGATGGTGTCAAAGACATGCACGAGGTGGTTTCTCGTGTGGTTAATAACGTGAGCCTGCCGCTGATGTTGGATTCCACAGAGTGGGAGAAAATGGAAGCCGGATTAAAGGTGGCTGGTGGTAAATGTTTGATGAATTCCACCAACTATGAAGATGGCGAAGAACGCTTCTATAAAGTATTGGAAATTGCCAAGAAATATGGTGCGGGAATCGTAATTGGGACGATCGATGAAGAAGGAATGGCACGCACAGCCGAGCGAAAATTTGCGATCGCACAACGAGCATATCGGGCAGCAGTAGAATATGGGATTCCGGCTTATGAAATCTTCTTCGATCCTTTAGCACTCCCAATTTCAACCGGAATTGAGGAAGATCGAGAGAATGGGAAAGCCACCGTTGAATCGATTAGAATGATTCGCGAAAATCTGCCCCAATGTCACGTTCTATTAGGACTGTCGAATATTTCTTTTGGTCTGAATCCGGCTGCTCGTCAAGTGTTGAACTCGATGTTCTTGCATGAGTGTATGAATGCTGGGATGGATGCGGCAATTGTTAGCCCAAACAAAATCCTCCCACTCGCTAAAATCACCCCCGAACATCAAGAGATTTGTCGGAATCTGATTTACGACAACCGTAAATTTGATGGTGATATTTGCACCTACGATCCACTCGGTTTGCTCACCACCATGTTTGAAGGGGTAACTACCAAACGTGATAAAGCTGAGGATGATAAACTTCCCCTCGAAGAGAAACTTACTCGCCATATTATCGATGGCGAACGGGTTGGATTGGAAGCGAATCTGATGAAAGCG
>JANNBD010000461.1:0-15372 GCA_031385105.1 Chamaesiphon sp. OTE_78_metabat_374 | reverse complement strand
GTTCCACCAAAATCTGGTTTAGCCCAAGCTGCTGAAGACAATCCGAGTGTTGCCAAGCCAATTCCAATTGCAAGTAAAGATTTGAATTTCATAATCAAGTGTCTCCTAATGTTATTGAGTTGTGGATATGTTTTTGTGAGTCCGGGTTAAGCGATACTTTTGTTGCTAACTTCTAAATAGCTAGGGCTAATCAAATATAAAGTGCTATTTTAGTAATACATCTTTGATATTGTTGGGTTTCGTACCTCAACCAAACCGATGAAGGTTGTATATTTAATTGAGCCTTCCTACCTACAAGTATCTGGTTTTATGCTGAGAATTCAGGTATCTCAAACCTAACGGTGAGGCTGATTCACAATGGGATTGTTGGTTGGGGTTGGATAGGTTGGCACAGTTGTTAATTTGGGTTCTTTATATTCTGTTCTGATTCTCGATGAGCTGGGCACTTGTGGCACATGTTTGCGACCACCACCTTCATAACCTCCTCCGCATTTTTTTGGAAGGACAGGCCCATCACAGGCATTAGGATAGGGACCAGATGGGATAGTTCCACCAAAATCTGGTTTAGCCCAAGCTGCTGAGGATAATCCGAGTGTTGCGAAGCTAATGCCAATTGCAAGTAAAGATTTGAATTTCATCGTCAAGTGTCTCCTAATGTTGCTGAGTTGTGGATATGTTTTTATGAGTTCGGCTAGAAGCGATTCTCTTGTTGCTAACTTCTACGACCAGTATTTGGTTTTATGCAGTCCCAGAAGTTTTATATTTGAAAATCCTTGCCCAGTCGAGGCTTGAGTATTGTCAGCCCTTTTAGTACAAGTAAATGTACTTGTCGATGATGTCTAAAAATTGTGACCATACTGCAAAAGGCTAAATATTAGACTTCACAGGTAAAGATGCTAAAAGAAATATCCCCGACTTCTTGGAGAAGTCGAGGACATAGCACAATTCTAAATATGAGTTAACTCAACTAATAGCCAATATCCAGCGTCACAGAGGCTTCTACTTGTTGTTCGCCGCCAACAACAGGGGTATCAGATTCATCTCTCCCTCTAGGAGCTACGGTCTTCATTGCCTGTTGCATTTGGACTGGTACCGGAGCTGAGGCACTGGTAATTTGAATTCCAATCACTTCTTTGCGCTTGAGACTTAGCGTTTCTAGCACAGCGTCAGCTTGACGTTGAGCATCTTGGGTGGCTTGTTTGAGAGCCTGAATTTGAGCAGTCGAAATTGCTTTTTCACTGGCTACAAAATTCACCCCATCAATCCGGCTGGCACCATTTTTGACAGCAGCATCGAGAATTTTACCTGCACGATCTGTCGTCACCTGAAAACTGATGCTATTGGTAGCTGTATAGCCGACGATTTGGGGCTTACCATTGCTGAGATAAGTATAGGTGGGATTGAGATTGATCCCAGTAGTCTGAAGCTTGTCTACCTGTTGGGTCTTGAGGTAGTTTATTACCTGTGTCGAGCGTCTAGCAGCTTCCTGCTGGGCAGCAGTAGGGGTTTTGCCTGAAGATTCGATGGCTAGCCGAATTTGGCTGATTGTGGTGGGAATAGTCACGATGCCTCTACCGCTGGCGGTGAGGGTGCGGGCGGGTCTTTGGATTTGGGTATATCCAGGTGCTATCCCCGCGAGGAGCACCACACCAGTTGTCAGTAAGACTGATAGAGCTGACTGGGCACTGAAGATGGGATTTCGGGATGGGTTAATTTTAGACATTCGGGGATCTGCTCGTTGATGAGAGTTAGTTGTGATGACTGTCCCAAAAGTCAACATGTTTCCACTCAGTAACTAATTGTCGAGATGTTTAGATCGTCTTTTTGGTGGGCATACTAGGTAGAGAAGATAGTTAAATTGTCTACGTAACTTTACTCACAATGTTATCAATATTGTGATCCTTACCCGTAATGACTAGAGTTGTTGAAGCATTAAAAGATATTATCCGACAAGAACTATCAGGACGACTAACTATCAAAGATTCACTAGATAGCTCGATCGTCTGGGAGGCTTATTTTGGTAATGGTAAGCTGCATTTTGCGACTAGTACTTTAGGCCAAAAAGAGCGATTAGCCTATATCCTCAAGCAGCATCATGCCGATCTGAACTTGAATGAATTTGGCATGGGGCAATCCGACTACCAGTTTATTTGCCACCAATGGCAATCAGGTAAATTATCACTTCAACAAGTTCGCCAGATTGCATTTACCTGTACTCAAGAAGCCTTTGTACACATTTTGGCAGTTGGGAATGCCACAATGGATTTTGATCTTGATGCTCATTTAGATGTATTGCTCCTGTCAGCTTCTGTTCAACAAGTAATCAATCCTGCGAAAGAGCTAATTTGGCAATGGCAAAAAATTCGGCCACATATTCCATCACCGCTGGTCAGAGTTTATCTTTCTAACATTGATAGCTTGTATCAGCTCCTGTGGCAGCAACTGCAAAGTACAAAAGCAATTGAATCTTATCAATCTGCCCTGACTCAAAATCTCTGTCTTTACAGTATTGCCAATCAACTAGATATTAATGTCCAACAACTTAGCCATCTATTATTACCATTGGTACGCAACCGGAGCGCACAGATTTCTGGATATGGTGAAAAACAAGATGAAACGCGCCCACTCATAGCGTGCGTCGATGACAGTCAGACGGTTCAAAATAGTGTAAAAATAACGCTAGAGTCTCACGGCTACGAAGTAATTAGTTTGCTCAAGCCAGCTCAAGCAATGACTAAATTAATTCGGACTCATCCGATGCTAATCTTGATGGATATTACGATGCCAGATATCAACGGCTATGAACTGTGCCGAGTCTTACGTAAATCTCCTGGCTTGAAAAATGTTCCAATTCTGATGCTCAGTAGTCGTGATGGGATGTTTGATCGAATCCAAGCAAGAATGGTTGGTGCCAACGACTATATGACTAAACCATTTACATCTACTGAACTTGTGAACATGGTAAATAAACATGTATCCCAAGCTCTCGTAAATGTCTAGATTAGATTTGGGTTTGATATCTTAGATTCAAAAGCTATTTAGCAACTAATTTAGTCTGATTCGCCTGAAAAAAGTCTAACAGTTCTCGATTGACAATTTGGGGAACTTCTTGCTGAATCCAGTGTCCACACTGGGGAATAAGTTTTAGTTTAAATGGTGCCGAAATTAATTTTTCTAGTCCTTCGGTAAGTTTATTGCTCAAAAAATTATCATCTTCACCCCAAAGTACTAGCGTTGGTACCGTAATTTGCAGGGGCGAATTGTTCCAGTTCTTCAGCCAACTTTGTGGTGCGAGTAAATAACGATAGTAATTGAGTGCCGCCGCTAGAACTCCAGGCTTCTCTAAAGCTTCTTGATAAATTTGATTGTCTTCTGCGGTAAAAGCTCCTTTTCTGACAGCTTGTCCCCGAAAAACATTGAGGACAAAATCTTTGAGATTTTGTTGGATTAGCCATTCAGGTAATCCGGGCACTTGAAATGCCAACATATACCAACTCCGCCGCATTTGATCTAAGTTACTACCCATTTCTTGCCATAACCGTTGGGGATGAGGAGCGTTGAGAATTGCCAATCGATCGAGCATTTGGGGGCATTTTTGGGCTAGGTGCCATGCAATTGCACCACCCCAGTCATGTCCAGCAATATGTGCTTTAGCATAGCCTAGAGCCTCGATTAGCCCTTGGACATCGCTACTGAGAGTATCAAGATCGTAGCCACTCAGCGGTTTATCAGAATAATTATAGCCCCGCAAATCAGGCACAACTACTTTGAAATGACGAGCCAGAGCCGGAATCTGATGTCGCCACGAGTACCAAAATTCAGGGAAACCATGTAATAAAATCACCAACTCGCCTTCACCTTGAGTAACGCAGTGTAGACGTATGTTGTTGGTTTCAATAAATTCATGCCGCCAACCAGAATCTAAGGAGGCTGTGTAAGGTTTCATCTACGTTTCACCGTTCGCGTTAGCGTACTGGAAGTAATGGTGCGCGTTACCAGTATAAGCTAGTGCTTCCTCGTTCGCATAGCGTCCCTGTAGGGGAATCGTCTCTAGTATCTTTTCAGTAACCAGTTGAGTGGTGAGCGGATCTGGAAAGTTAGAAGTATGGGGATCTGAGTAAGTGTCAATTGAAGAACTGGCACGATCGATCGAGTTAAATAGCCTTCAATTGGGTAGATTAATAGATAGCAGCGATCGATATATACCTACTTGCCATGAGCGATTCCTCCCTAACTAATTCAAAATCCAATCACTCGAATCTCGTGGTTAGATCGGATATTTCTGGATGGCTGACTAAAATTATCTATCCCTTGGGACAATACATCGTCCTCCCTGGCTTTTTTCGGGAGATTGAAATCATCGGCAAAGAATATATTCCCCACACAGGGGCTGTAATTCTCGCACCCACTCACCGGACTAGATGGGATGCGCTGCTGACAGCCTACGCTGTTGGGCCATATGTCACGGGGAGAAGTTCGAGAATCATGGTGACTACTGATGAAATGAAAGGCATTCAAGGCTGGTTCTTACGCCGATTAGGGTGCTTTGAGATCGATACCACCAAGCCCAGTACAGCCGTTATTCGTCATAGTATCGAGTTGCTCCATCAAGGTGAAATGCTGACAATTTTCCCTGAAGGTAATCTTATTCGCGATCGGGTATTACATTCAGTCAAAGAAGGATTGACTCGGATTGCGATGCAAGCGGTATCATTGAAGCCAGATTTAGACCTCCAGATCCTACCGATTAATCTCGACTATGAGAATCTCTATCCCAAATTTCGAGATCGCGTTACCGTCGAACTGGGCAAACCACTACAGGTGAATGATTACCAACAATTTTCTAGTAAAACTGGTGCCAAAAAGCTCCATCAAGATCTCATTCAATCTCTTGAGAAATTAACAGCATCTTCTAAGTATAAATAGTTGGATGGGAATAAGCTCAGACCTATAATGGTGCCGAAAAGCTGTATCAAGACTTAGTTCGCTCACTAAAAGGTTAAATCATCTAGTGGAATAATGGATCTCGGTCAGCTCGATCGGATAATTGTTTGCAGAGGGAAAGTTGAGTACCTTGACGATTCCACACCACTCGATCGAATATTTGATTTAGTAAAAACATGCCCCGCCCTGATTCTGATTCAACATGGGGTAGACAGCTTGAATCTTGAAGACCTTTTGCAGGTGGCTGAAATCCACCACCTTCATCAGAGATAATCCACCAGTAAGCCCCTTCTTCAAAGCAAAAACGGACGATCACCTGCTTGTGGGGGTCGAGGTTATTTCCGTGTTTGGCAGCGTTGACTAAAGCTTCCTGGAGTCCTAGCCGCAGTTCTGCATACCACTTACTCGGAACTGTCAACAGTAGGTTGTCTAGAATTGGACATAAAAACAGTGTTGAAGCAAAACTAACTGTATCCCACTCAGACTTTACCGGACTTGATACCATAGCAATCTTTTAATCCTCGTAAGGCACTTGTGCCAGATTGTTGGATCGCGTTGCTCTGATGAGTTAAACGCGCTACTGGGTTTGTCTCTGATCTTGAACAGAGACTTAGGGATCGGGTAAATCGAACTAAATTATTTATTAACCTACATTTACCATTTTACTCAAAAAAAATCTATTAGTCTAGGTAGTAGGTGGTAGCATTTTGATAGTCTGATATCTGAATTTACGTCAACACGAGTGGCAGCTTGGGACATTAGATCCTCTATTCGCTAGCCGTAAGCGCAGTTAGAGGTTTGCGGCCGTTTCAGGGTAAAATTAAAATGTCGATAGCTCTCTGCAACAATAGAAATATTCATGATTTCCAGTAATGACTTTAGACCTGGTGTAACGATTGTGTGGAAAAGTGGCGTATGGAAAATCGTCGAATCTCTCCACGTCAAACCTGGGAAAGGTTCCGCTTTTGTCAGGACAAAGCTCAAAAATGTTCAGACTGGTAGCGTCGTGGAAGAAACCTTCCGCGCTGGGGAAACTATCCCCCAAGCGGTGCTAGAAAAGAGTAAAATGCAGCATACCTACAAAGATGGCGATCAGTTTGTCTTTATGGATATGGAATCTTTTGAAGAATCCAATCTCACACCAGCTCAAATTGGTAATAACTTCAAGTATCTCAAAGAAGGAATGGAAGTTAATATCGTCCGCTGGGGTGAACAAGTGATGGAGGTAGAATTACCCAACACAGTAGTCTTGGAAGTTACTGAAACCGATCCAGGCATGAAAGGCGATACGGCGACTGGGGGTAGTAAGCCAGCCATCGTTGAAACTGGTGCCCAGGTGACAGTACCACTGTTTATCAGTATTGGTGAAAAAATCAAAATCGATACTCGTACCGACCAATATGTTGGCCGAGAAAGCTAAATTCACTCAAGCTGAGATCGATTCAACTTTGCTCTCAGCTTTAGTAACTGAGCTAAGAGCACCTCTGTCAGAGGATCGCGTTGACTTGGCCAAAATTAGTGGATTTTAAATTAATCGAGCTAATCAAAAGTCGATCGTTTGATAATATATAAAGTCAACTGAATATGACAATTAATTTTAAAGAACTTAATGAGTTATTAGCAGCGATCGCCACTAATAATATTACGGAACTAACACTTAAAAATGCTGATTTTGAACTCACTGTTAGTCAAGGACAGCCACAGTTCACTACTGTTACTACGATCAGTGCAGATGCCAGCCAGCAGTTAGCCGTCGCACCAACTCCTCCGGCATCACCTATTGCCGGAAATCAGGCCACTACACCAGCGATCGACAAAAATTGGATCGAAATCAAATCGCCAATGGTTGGCACCTTCTACCGCTCTCCAGCCCCTGATGAGCCAGCATTTGCATCTAGCGGTGATCGAATTCGGATCGGTCAAACTGTCTGTATCATTGAAGCGATGAAGCTAATGAATGAAATTGAAGCCGAGTCAGCGGGACAAGTGATGGAAGTGCTGGTTGAAAACGGTCAACCAATTGAATTTGGCCAGACATTAATGTATGTTAACCCCAGTTAATCTAGAGTTGATTCGGATAAGTCTTAGACAGCTATAATCACCGCCTAGAGCTAACGCCCATCGATGCTGTCCAGTGAGCGGTGACAAACTCAACAGCATCGAATTGAGCGAAGTAAAAGTGACATCCCTCTAGGGTTTTGTCTGTTGGTCAGGATTAATCGGATAATCTTGGTTGTAGGTTTGGCGAGTGATTGGCTGTCTGATTTCAGCACCAACATCACCAAGGACTTCTAGCTTCTTGCCTTCAACGGTGATCCAGACAGGAGCATCAGGATTTTGAGCGGTGGCGGTGTAGACCACTTGCCCGATCCTGCCAATCATCGAAGTTGCACCAAACCCTTGAGTAAACTCTTTCGATAAATCGATGTGAATACCATCAGCTAGGATTTTGCTGCTCAAGAGCTTGGTACCCACCGGAATCGTCGAAGTTAGCTTACCATCTGGCTTGCCTGCGGAAGCGAGCAAAGCAGACATGGATCTTTGCACTCGTACCTCTGGATTTGAGGTGCTCGGTTCAGGATCTTTGCGATCTTGAGGTACTAAAAAAGTTTTTTTGCCATTGTCATCCAATCGCCAAATTTTGACTGTGTTGCCCTGATTTTGAGCGATGTCTGGATTTTTAGGTTGGGTGATGACGGTAGGTAGTTGTGATGGCGGAACAGGTGTGACACCAGCGGGATTGGGGACAATAATGGGTACTGGAGCTACTGTTGGCGGAGTAACCTGTGCGGGATCTACCGTAACTGGAGTTGAAGGGTTGTTGCTCGGCGCGTTTGTAACAGGAGGGGTATTTTGCAGGGTGAACCATGCCAAGCCACTACCAATCGCAACGGCCGATAAAGTCAAGGCTGAGATGGTAGCAACTGCGCTCTTAGATATAGATTTTCGATCTTCCATGATTAAAATTCCTATAAGTTTTTAATAATCGGTAAATAATAAAATAATTTATGATCCTAGCAGTGGAGATTATCTGCCTAGACTTGGCACCAGACTATCCGATCGCTAGCAGTTGGTAATCGTTTCTATCCATTACTGATCGAGTTGCTCCATTACTAGTCTAACTGGTAGATTCAAGATTTGGAAATGATCGATATTCATTGGTAAAGAGTTATTGAAAATCTGAATCAGAAACATTTACACCTAGCTATTTAGTACCAACAGATCTAATAAAGACGGCTAATTCCAGTGACTGGGGATTGACCTTGAATTGGAGAATCCGCGCTGTCACTCCCCGCTGCTCTAATATATCTACATTCAATCGTTCGCTGATTCCAGTCGTCAAGCCAGACAAAATAAATGGCGGAACGGGGGTATCGCCTACAGTGGCTGCGGGTGCTACTAGTTCAAACTTTTTCCCACCGATAATGTTGACACCAGTTTCGAGCTTCACAGCTAGTTTTTCAGCGGAAGCAGGATCTTTTAATTCAGCCTTGATCGCCAATCGACCATTGCCGATAAAATTGATTTGAGGATTGGTAATCTGGTAATCCTTGTTGAGGGAATTCCCCGCGCTACCAAGGGTACTAGTAGTCATTTTCTGCAATCTCGAGATCGAATCAGGAGACTTTAGGAAATTATTTAGATCTGACTCATTAAACTTCAGCTTAATCCCTGCCTGAATCGGCTGTTGCAGTGAAGAAGCACGCGGATTTTGACCGTCTTCCTGAACTGCCCTGAGATTCAATGCCAGGGGATCGGTTTCGACTTCCAGCGTGTCAATCCTTAGATCCTTTGTCACCCACATCCCCTGTCCAGCAATGCGGAGCTTATTAATTTTGCCATTGATAATCTGATGCACTGGCGCATTATCAACTCGCACCTGGAGCTGTTCGGCACGATCTATTTGTGACAACACTGCCGCTTCGACATTTTTATCAACAATCACCCCAGTCAGTGAAAACAAGGCGGTGAGGCTGGAGAGGAGGATGGTGATTAGTTCCATTTGGTGGATGGTGAATGGTGGATGGTGGATGGTGGGTAGTTACATGTTAGGAAGCGTAGATTTAGAAAGGACGCTTGCGTCCAAATTCACCATTCACCATCCACCATTAACCATCCACTCTTTAATCGTTACACCTACACTCTCGACGGCAACATCCTCCGATTGTTTCGTGGCGCGTTGAACTACTTCGACTTTGCCATCTTTGAGGGAGCGTCCGGTGACGATGCGAAATGGGATACCGATGAGGTCAGCGTCCTTGAATTTGACTCCTGCCCGCTCATCGCGATCATCGAGGATAGTTTCGATCCCCATCTGATTTAGCTCGGTGTAGAGGCGTTCGGCGACCTCCATCTGTTGAGAGTCGGAGATGTTGGGCACACAGATAATTGCATGATAGGGTGCGATCGCAACGGGCCAAATGATACCATCTTTGTCATAGGATTGCTCGACTGCTGCTTGGGCGAGACGGGATACGCCGACACCGTAGCAACCCATCACTAGGGGTTGTTCTTCACCTTGTTCGTTGGTAAATGTCGCTCCCATTGCGGCGGAATATTTGGTACCGAGTTGGAAGATGTGTCCGACTTCGATCCCCCGTGCAGTTTCAATCAGTTGGGTAGGATCGTGGATGGCGCGATCTCCGACTAATGCTTTTTGGACATCAACAATGGATGGTAGGGGAAAATTAGTATTCCAATTCGCGCCGACAACATGTTTTTCAGCTTCGTTGGTACCTGTGATAAAGTTGGTCAAACTGGCGGCGGTGGGATCTACCAGCCGCAGGAATTTGGGATGAACATTTGGTGTTGCACTGATATATTCATCGCCTAAATCGGGAGCAATATAACCTAATGGTAATGGTTTGGCTGCCCATTTCTCGATCGCAGTCCCATCTGGCACCTCTAAAGCAATCACTGTTTTCGCGCCATAATTAGCCGCTAATTTACCTAGTTCGTTAGTTAACTTTACTTGATTAACATCTCGATCCGATCGAATGCTAATCAATACCAGCACAGTCAGCCCATTATCATAGACTACCTGCTGGAGCACGTTTTTGACGATCGAGGTCGGATCGCATTCCAAGAATTTAACCAGCTTCTTAATCGAATTAGTATTGGGTGTCTCCTTGACTTCACAGCTAGTAAAAGTTGACGCAACTGCATCGGGAGCCAGAGACACCGCTTTTTCCACATTGGCAGCATATTTGCCATCCGCAGTGTACATCACATCATCCTCACCCGCATCCGCCAGCACCATAAATTCTTGGGAACCAGAACCACCAATCGCACCAGAATCCGCATCCACCGCCCGAAATTTCAAACCGCAGCGAGTCAGCATCCGGCTGTAAGCATGGTGCATCTCATTGTAAGTCTCCTTGAGACTCTCGGCATCTGCATGAAAAGAATAACCATCCTTCATGATAAATTCCCGACCCCGCATCAGTCCAAACCGAGGCCGAATTTCATCGCGGAACTTACTCTGAATCTGATAAAGATGCTGCGGGAGTTGACGGTAAGACTTAATTAAATCACGGGCAACAGCAGTGACCACTTCCTCATGAGTTGGTCCTAGTGCCACTTCCCGCTTCTGTCTGTCAGTAAAGGCGAACATAATCCCCTCTGACTGAGTATAAGTATCCCAGCGTCCAGATTGTTGCCATAGTTCGGCGGGTTGAAGCTGAGGCAATAGACATTCCTGCGCCCCCGTTGCATCCATCTCTTCCTTGACAATCTGCCGCACCTTAGTCAATACGCGCCACATCAGGGGTAGATAAGCGTACAAGCCACTCCCAATCCGCCGAATGTACCCAGCCCGCAATAGCAGCTTATGGCTGGGAATCTCGGCTTCGGCTGGTTCTTCGCGGAGGGTGACAAATAAACTTTTGGACAGGCGCATCAGATTTTTTCGTTGGTTTACTCACCCCATCACTGGGGTTTAACTATCGATTATTATCGCAGGGTTTGGAGACAGGCATGAATATCTTCAACTGCTAAGTCTGGATAGTAGTCGCGAATGATTTCAGGGAAAGATATTCCAGTTTCAATTAGTTCTAGTATCTGCCCTACCATAATCCTCGTAACAGCTACACAGGGTTTTCCGAAATGAATTTGACTATCAATCGTGATTCTGTTCATAAATTAATTGAGAAACTAGATCTATTGCCATCTTTTCAAAACTTTTAGTACGCCCTGATAACTTGGTATATCACCTTGCTGTTGGTACAGTTTAGCAGCTTGTTGAAGGTCGGCAATTGCACCAGGTCGATCATTTAGGCGATTATATTTCAATTGACCTCTATGTCCATAAGGATTTGGGCCAGATGGATCGAGTTCAATCGCGCGATTGTAGTCGGCTAGTCCACCCTGAATATCGCGCAGCTTTTCCGCTTTAAGATTACCGCGATTATTGTAAGTAACAGCATCATTAGGATTGAGTTCAACCGCGCGATTGTAGTCAGCTAGCCCACCCTGAGTATCTTGCAACTTTTCAGCTTTGATCGCACCACGATTATAATGGGCACGCGCATCATTAGGAGTAAGCTGAATCACCCGATCGAAATCAGCTAGACCACCTTGAAAATCTTTTAATTTGTTCACTCTCAACGTGCCACGATATTTATAAAGAGTGACATCATTGGGATTGAGTTGAATCGCACGATTATAATCAGCCAACGCGCCTGAAAAGTTCTGTAACTTTTTTTCTCTCAAGGTTCCGCGATATTTGTATGTGTCGGCATCATTAGGATTGAGTTGAATGGCTCGATCAAAATCAGCTAACCCACCTCGAACATCCTGAAGTTTTTGTGATTTTAAGGCACCTCGCATTTTATGTGCGATAGCATCATTAGCGTCGATCTGAATAAGTCGATCCAAATCATTAACTATACCCGTAACATCTTGATTTTTTTCTATTTTCAGCAAGATCCGATTATAGTAAGCCAGGACATATTTAGGGTTGATCTGAATAGCTCGATCGAAATCTTCTAACCCACCCTGAACATCCTGGAGTTTAGATGCTTTCAATGCACCTCTATTGTGGTAAGCAATTGCATAGTTAGGATCGATCTGAATGGCTCGATTATAATCAGTTAAGGCACCTTGAACATCCCGAAGTTTTTCGATCTTCAGATCGCCACGATTTTTATAGGCAATAGCATCATTTGGCCGAAGTTTAATTGAACGATCGATATCAGCAACACTACCGCGATAGTACCCGTTGGGATCGTATTGTATCACTTGGGCAATATTCTGATTAACAGGTGCAATAAATTGACGAATTTTAACGGTGGCTGTAGCAGGTTGGCTAGTGAAGGTGGTGCAAATACTAAATAGTCTAATCCACAGTGAAAATTTAGACAGCATCATATAGCTATTGATTATAGGCAATCGGGTTGGTTACTAATTTACTATGTTATGGCAGGGGAATGGCTACTATGGGTAAACTTGAGTTGTTGGACTATCGATTGACGACTGCAAGAGCTGCTTGTCGGTGATACAATCAAAGCACCAGAAACTAGTTCCTGTAAACGTTTAGAGTTTTATGAAGATCTCTGCCGATTCTACTATTGATGCTCAACCGTTGCTATTGAATATCAGTGACATCACTCTCACGGTCAATGTAGAACAGTACTATGCATTGAATCGCTAAATTGCCGATTAAAACTGTGAAAATAACTCTCTGAGAATCTCTTCTGGTGATACTTGGTGCATTTGTTGAAAGATTGATGGTCCTTTCATGAAATCTTTGATGGTGATTTTCTTGTCGCGGAAGTCAGCGACAAATTGATGAATTTCAGCTACAGTTTGAACCTGGGCTTCGGTTTCTGCTAACATTTCACCGATCGGATCTAGTCCGGCTTTAGTTACTTTCTTGAACTCAGCTACAACTGATCCTTGCTGGGTGCTTTTTACTTCTCGCAGTTCTTGTTTGAGATTGGCAAATTGGCTATTGAGAAATTCATTTTCTTGCTCGATTCGCGCACATCTGCGGGTAAGGTCGTCTTCACTGTTTTGATCGATAGTTTCGCCCATTTGATGCTGTTTCTCGATCGCTAGTAATTTAGCCAAATCTCCAGCCTGATAAGCTTGATTGACTTCCTTCATTACTTCGGTATAGTATTCGTAATGTTCACCATCGAGTACTTTATCAGGATGAAAAACTTCGGCTAATCTCAAGTAAATTTTGCGAATTTTCTTCAGTTCATCTCGGTCAATCTTGGGCGGTTCTGGTTCTGAATCAAAAGGTGAAGATCGATGGTTTCGACCAAAGAAATCTTCTTCCCAACCATCACCATCAGATTCCTCGTCATCTGAATCATCATTATCTTGATAGAGATGTCCACTCGGACTAATCAGTCCAGATATCTGAAGTGTATAATAGATTTTCTCGATACTTTTGCGGCTTTGTTTCCCTAGCTTTCTACCATTAAATATTTCGGTAAACATGGCATGAATTTTGCCATCTAAATCTAAAAGCTGTTGCATGATTGGCGCGGTGCGTTGAGCTACCTCCACCCCAATTTCGCGAATTTTTTCGAGTAAATTATTTAATTCTGTCCGCTTTTTCTCGATTTGCTTGAGCAGCTTTTCGTTGTCTCGCTCTAGGTATTCGAGGCGGATGCGGAGATCGGAGATTGCGAGTCCATCGGAGCTAGCTGGAGCAACGCTGACGGTGCTCGCAGGCTTACGGGTGCGTGAGGCGGTTGATTTCCGAGCCATAGATGGATAAGTAGGGTCAGGATGGCAGTTAGACCATTCTAGTCCAGTTGCCCGATCGAGTGTTAACGTTTGCGAAATTCGATCGAGCTTTCTTTGATCGTAATATCATAGCCATCGTAGACATCGTGCCCCAATAGTCCATAAGGTAAATCATTTTGACCAAGGGCGACTCGGACATTTTTGACTTCGCCAGCTCCAAATCTAATTTTATCAACGCTGGCAACTTGAAAATTGACTGTGCCATTAGCTGTTTTGGCTTGAGCAGTCCCATTTGGCTGAAGTTGAAGCTGAGTCGCGACTGCTGCTGTCACGAGGGTATTACTAGCTCCAGTATCCAGCAACATTTGGACTTGATGATTGTCATTGAAGGTGACTTCAACTAATGGTACTCCACCTAATTTCTTCTGAATCGGAATCGTAAAACTATCTAGACTGGAAAAACTAGTAGCTGGACTAGTACTTGCAAAATTTTGGACTGGTTTACTGACAAAGTTATCAGCTTTTTGTCTGGCAATCGCTAACTGTTGTTCGTATTCAGGTAAAACTTTTGCTGCTAAATTAGATTGGGAACTAGTTGGCTCGATCGATTTGAGAATTTCGACTGAGCTTTGCCAATTATCAGAAACGAGCAACCAGTCTTCTTTAGATACTGCTGATTGGCTGATAGCTTTTGCAGAATCAGCTCTATTTAGAGCTTTTAAATATAATTGTTCATTGTTTTGACTACTCAGTTGTGGACTAGTTTGAGAAGCTGGAAGTACTACTTGGGCGGGTGGATCTACCTGAGTAACTGGTGCTTGAACAACGGTATCTTTTGGGGCTGTGCAGGCTGTACTTAGTAATGTTAGTAAGACTATTAAATAGTGATAACTTGTGATTCTCGATCGATCTTTGTTCATAATTAATTAGACGCAGGGGTCTAAATCTCCACTCTAGAAAACCCAATTCTCTGCTTGGTGCGCTAAACCGTCGGGGAACCCGACGAGCGCGCATCCGCTGCTTGGTGCATTTTTACCGACGGGGAACCCGTGCGGTAAATGCATCCGCAATTCTCAATTCTCAACTAATTTAAGGACTGAGCGGAGTAGGATCTGCGAGAGGATTCCTGTCAGGATCAGGAATAACGATCAGTGGTGCTTGAGGATCCGATGGAGCTAATGGAATGGATAATGGTTTGTTTTGGCTGCCGATGACTTGGCGAATCAAATTTTCATTAACTGTGCTGCGAGGAGAATTGGGAACTGGTAATTTGCTAATATAGTTGAGTGACTTTCCGAGTGGTTCGATCGATTGCGCTAATTTAGCCTGCTGTTCTAGTTGCTCGGCGGAAGAAACCAGTTTACCCAAGCCATTAACGAGATTCCGCAGGTTACTTCTAAACTCTGGATTGCCAGTTAGATCGTCAATATCAGCGGTAATTTTTTGGGTGTTCTGAAATGTGGTGCGGGCAGAATCTAATGTCTGCTGTAACATTAATAAAGTTTTGGGATCGTTGAGATTAGCAGTTAATGTTTTGAGATTAGCTGATGTTTGATTGGCATTGCTGAGGGTAGCTTCTAAATCTTTAGCTAACTTATCAGAATTGACTTTTGATAATGTCGAATTAAGCTTAGTAATCGAGGGATTGAGTTCGTTAACTGTTTTGCGGAGATCTATACTTAGCTTATCAAAGTTAGTGAGCGAAGATGAAAAAGTCTTGCGATTTTC
>JANNBD010000442.1:0-6587 GCA_031385105.1 Chamaesiphon sp. OTE_78_metabat_374 | reverse complement strand
GAGTGCAACAGGAATACCCGTTCCACACCAATACCTTGGAAGACACGACGGACAGTAACCGTTTTGTTGATGCCACCGTTACGCATGGCAATAATAATGCCTTCGTAAGGTTGCACCCGTTCTTTGTTACCTTCTTGAATTTTTACGCCCACACGGACGGTATCGCCGATGTGAAGGGTAGGCAGATCGGATTTTAGATATTCCGCTTCGATCGAGCGAATAATTTCCTGAGCTTTCATGCGTTTTGAAAAAATTCACAGAACTCTTATGTTAGCAGGTAGATGTAAATTTGTCTAATAATCGATCGGATTAATCGCTGAATTTGAATAGATCGAACCATGCTGGTATTCACTTAATCAATCCAAACTGTTAACATATATCTAAATCTTAGCCCTCGCGATCTTATGCCTCTAGACAGTCTAATTTCCACCCAAGGCATCATGGTGATGCTGCTGGCAGCATACGCTGGGGCGATGTGGCTGTTTTTGACGAGTGCCCCGAAGGTGTACACGGTGATGGTGTCAGATCTCCAGGTTGCTCAGGATTTATATGAGGGATTGTTGAATCTGCCGATCGCTCAAATTCCATTGCACTATTATTACGATTATGAGCAAACGATCGGTAGTGCTGGCATCGATCCGATGTACTTAGCTGCACCGATGGGCAGAGCAGCCACCAGGGGGATGAGAGGTTCAGAAGGTCTGTGGTATCAACTCAAGAAAAATACCCAGTTGCACGTCATTACAGGTGCCAGCCTGGGCGAAAAAAATCGTCAGCGTCAAGTTTGTTTCGATCGAGAATGTCTAGAGCAAATTCTGATGCGGATTCAAACTCGTGGCGTTAAACACAAGATTCGGAGTGAGAAGCCGCTGAATTTTCTGGTCAAAGATTATGATGGTCGGACGATCGAAATGTCCGAAGCGGCTAATTAACTCAAATTGCTACCTATAGAATGCGTGCGACTAAAGCCATCCTGACGGATACGCTCCGCGAGTACGGCTAATGCTGCAAAGTCCGCCTACGCGGACTAATAAACTAGTCCGCGTAGCGGCGTTTTTATTCTCCTGGGGGAGAGGGCTTCCGCCAACGGGGGTTCCCCCCGAATAAGAAAACGACAAGACAGCGGTTTCTAACCGCTGAGGTTGTAGGTAGCAACTTGGGCTAATTAATTAGCTGGGCGTGAATAAACACAAGATGCCGTGGAAAGTAAATACTTTCCACCAGCTAGGTTTCAGGCAATATCTAGTTTGTAAATAATTGCCCCGATCTACTTAGTCTCGATCGAGCAGCAATTGACACAAGATCTCGACCTGCTCTAAGATCGGGCGACTCTGCCGAGATTGAGGCATACCATCTGCTGACACAGCAGCATTAATCGCCATCAGTGCTGCTTGAATTTTTGCTGTAGTTGCCAGCTTCAACCGCTCGGCATCGATGCGTTGCCACTGGGCGGATTTCAATCTTTGCAACTGTTGCCGTTCCATCAAGTTAGTAATTCGTGCAATAATTTCTGGCCCAACTACTGGTTTGGTCACAAAATCATCAGCCCCGATCGCAAAAACTTGCTGAATTAATGTTGGCTCACTGTGGGCTGTCAGAAAGATAATTGGTAAATTAGCATACTCGGCTCGATCGCGAATTGATTTACATAAATCTAAACCACTCACAATCGGCATTTCAACATCTAAAATTAATAGATCTGGTTTGCACAGCGGCAAGATTTCCCAGAATTTTTGGGAATCAGCTAGGGTTGTAATCTTAAAGCCCCAAGGCAGTAATAATGCGCGCAAAATCGCCAGAATCTTCAGATCGTCGTCGATTACTAACACATGAGTTTGAGTTGATTCGGCTTCAGCGATCACCCGCTCGATCTCTGGCATTAGATCCGCAATTTTAGTGGGACAGACACTAGTCCAATTTCCCAAATGCTCTACTACTGGATCTAACCTGTCGGGATTGGTGAGGGCAATTACTGGGACTAACGGCACCTGTTTATTGATATCAACCAATAAGCTCAGAACTGCCTCTGTCTGCTCTATCGCTGCCTCTGTTAGTAAAATACTGCGAGTGCGATCACGCTGGAGTTGGGATCTGGCAGCCGCGATCGTTGGCACAATTTGGATATTCCAACTGCGCTCGATAGCCATCGATTGGATTTCATGATTAAGAGCTTTATCTGCCGATACTACGAGAATATCTGTTGTTAGATCCGGTGCAAAACTGTGCAGATCGGTAGTAACAATTGGTCGATCGAGTTCTTCCCGTAAAGCAGTGACAAGAGAGAGTAATAATTGCCCTTGCGCGATCGTCAGATTTTGATTACTACTGAGCAATTTTTCAATTTGGCGAGCTAATTCCGAACTTAGAGAAAAGCCAAATGTTCCCAGGGAACCAGTGAGTGAGTGGGCGATATTTTTGCCGATCATCTGCCAGTCAGACTGAAGATCTTGGTTGAAAAATCTCACCGCTAGTTGCTCTAAGATCGCAACTTGCTCGTGAACTTGTCCCTTGAATTTTTGCCACGTATCATTGAGCAGCGTTGTGCCAGATGACTCGATGGGTTTGAGTCGATAGCCGATCCCATAGACAGTTTCAATCAAATCGGCTGCTGCTCCCACTTGTTTGAGCTTGTGGCGCAAACCTTTGATATGGGTGCGGATGACTTCTTCCCCAGGCGCATCAGAACACCACAGATGATCGAGAATAGCATTACAGCTAAATACCCGCTTGCTGTTGCGGAGAAATAGCTCTAATAGGGCATATTCTTTGGGAGTAACGGGGACTAATCGATCGTCAAAAGTGACATCAGTACTGACAGGATCGAGCTGTAAACTGCCCCAACTTAAAATTGGTGCTGTCGGTGCATGACTGCGGCGCAATATCGCTCTCAGCCGCGCCAGCAATTCATCTTGATCGAATGGTTTGCCCACATAATCATCAGCCCCAGCATCTAATCCCTTGGTGCGATTGGCAGCAGCATCGAGGGAGGTGAGCAGCAAGATCGGGACAGTATTACCCTTGGCGCGAATCTCTCGACAAACACTAATTCCATCTTTTTTGGGCAGAGACACATCGAGCAAGATCGCATCATATTCATAAGCATCGCTGAGATCCAAGCCTGCTTGCCCATCTGTTGCCACATCCACCGCATATTTGTGGGTTGCCAATATTGTCTCCAGCAGGAACCCAATCCCCGGATCGTCTTCAACTACCAGAATTCTCATTAGCTCATTTTCCCAGTACTACTATCGATCGTGACACAGATTTGTCAGCTCTAGCTGCGTAATCTACCAATTTCTTCACAAGTTCCTCAACTTCTCGATCTACTTTATAGATATGGATGGCGCATAGGTGACATCCATGAGCGTAAACCGAGTACTGAGGCAGAGCGGAATAGGTATGTCATTAATTAAAGAATTTAATAATTTGCGCCAGCAAATGGACAAATTGTTTGACGATATCGCCCACGAACAACCACATTTAGGCATATTTTCTAAAGCTGGAGAAACTCCCTGGACTCCAGCGATCGAACTGCAAGAAACCGAAACAGAGCTGCTACTCAAAGCTCAACTGCCAGGAATTAAACCAGAAGAATTAGATATTCAAGTAAGCGAAAATGCTGTGTTTCTATCTGGCGAACATCAAGAAGAAACAAAGACTAATGAAAAGGGCGTATTCCGATCTGAATTTCATTATGGTCAATTTAAACGGGTAATTCCGCTACCCGCCACAATTAAGCGGGAGCAGGTGAAAGCAGATATGGTATCGGGGTTACTGACTCTAACTATGCTCAAGGCTACCCCCGCTTTGCCCCATTTGGTAAAAGTCCCGTTAGCTGCTAGCGAACCGCCCGTGATACCTGAACCAGCCGCAAAAACCGGATGAATTGCTCAGGAGTTGAATTAATTTGGTTAACCGATTGATTCCTCTTCTAGCTAAATAATCGTTGGCGGAAGCCCTTCCATTCCTTCGGAACGCTACGCGTTGGCGGAAGCCCGCTCCCTGGGGAGAACGGAGAATCGAATCGCGTCTATTGAAAGAGGATCGAATCACACCATGAAAACAGACTATTTAATCGTAGGCAGTGGTTTATCAGCATTAGTTTTTGGCGCACTGATGGCTAAAGCTGGTAAGACAGTCAGAGTACTAGAAGCTCACGAACATCCTGGGGGATTTGGGCACAGCTTTACAATGGCGAAAAAATATACTTTTAATGCACAGTTGCATTATGTGTGGGATTGTGGTGAGGGATATACGGTAAATCGGGTGCTCAAAAAACTTGGAGTCGATCGAACTATTACTTTCAATCGGTTCGATCCAGATGGATTTGATCGGATGCGAATGCCCGATTACAAGCTCGATATTCCCAGCGATAGTGCTGAATTAGTGCGGCGATTAGTGGCTCTATTCCCTGAAGCTGCCGAAAATTGTCAACAGTTTGTCGCCGAAATTCAGGCGGTTCGGGCTGGATTACGGTACCTATCGCCACCGATTCAACCATTAGAATTATTAGGACATCTCGGCGAAGTCTATCGTGCCCTACAATACCTCAATAGTACGCTCCAAGCTGCATTTGATAAGTTCAAACTACCTCAAGCGGCTCAAACTTTACTTGCCTTACAATGGCCAGATTTCCTATTACCGCCAGATCGATTATCTTTCTACGCTTGGGTGATTTTATTCACAGGTTATCAAGAGGGAGCCTTTTATCCCACCCAACATTTCGATCGGGTGATTAATGCCCTCGTTGATGCGATTGTTCAAGCTGGAGGTGAGGTATTACTCAACCATAAAATGACAGACTTCTCGATCGTAAACAAGACGGTGACGGGTGCAACTGCGATTAATTTAATCACCCATGAAACTCACGCATATCTGGCAGATACAGTCATTTGTAATATCGATCCCAAACAAGCTGCTGCCAAAATTGGGATCGAAAAATTCTCGAAATCGATCCAGCGCAAGTTAAATTACGACTACTCGCCGTCTAACTTTATGGCTTACTGTGTCGTTCAAGGAATTGACCTGCGCGACTACGGTTTTGGCAAGTCAAATACATTTCACAGCGGCGATGTGGATCTAAATGTGGCATTCGATCGAATGTACAACCATCATGATTATCACAATCCCAGCTTTGCGATTACTACTCCCACCCTCCTCACCGATGCAGGTGGTGACTGTCCGCCCGACTGTCAGATTATCGAGTTTCTAACAGTAGCTAACTACGAGTATTTTAATAATCTCAAGCAGTCCGATCCCAAAGCCTATCGACAGCAGAAAACCGAAATTTTAGAGTCCATTCTCGATATCATCGAGCGAGATTATATCCCTAATTTCCGCAGCCATTTAGTCTTCAAAATCACGGGTAGTCCAACCACCAATGAACACTTTTGCTACTGTCCCGAAGGCAACTCCTATGGCTCTAGTCTAACACCCCAAAATATGGGACTCGATCGACTCAATCACGAAACATCGCTCAAAAACTTCTACTTCTGCAACGCCTCATCTGGTTATCCTGGTTTTGCACCAACGTTCTGGACGGGCGCACTACTCTATCAACGATTATCAGGAGATAAAATCTTGAATTAATTGTCCCACCGAGCTGGTAATCCCCACCCGCCGCAATGATGTATGCGTAGATTGGGTGCGGATTAAAGGTGAATGGTGAATGGCGTTCGCGTAACTCCTGACGGAGAGGCTAGTTGTACAGTTTGAGCTAAATTCATCAAGTAAACCCACAAACATGTCGGTTAACACATAAGCTGAAATATTAGTGACGAAACAACAGCATTCTGAGTGAATAAAGTAACACATAACATGAAATGAATAACTCATAACATGAAACTTTAGCACTTTAAAAACTCATAAGCTGAAATTTTACTTTAAAATGGGTTCTTAAAGCTCTCAACACCTTACGATATCTGAGGAGAAGGTTTGTAAGCTCACGCTGATAATGTCATGTAAGCACCTGTCGTAATAAAATACGAACTAAATCTTAGCACCGTAAAGGTTTACGGCTTTTTTCCAGAAATTAAATTCAAACACCTGGAGATGCTTGCAAAAAATGATTCTACCTTCTAATAATCCTCCTCTCATACATTGACAGCCAATCACGATCGGGTAGTGAAGTTAATGAATCTTTTGTTGCCGAAAACAGCATACTTTTAGTCTTGCTAGGAGCATGACGATCGACCTCAACGGTCAAGCTAACGGCTCCTGGTTCTTGTTCGAGCTTGGAGTCAACCGATACAAACCAATGAGATGGAGCGGGTTCTTCGAGACAGTCGATTCGATCGAATAGATAGTTGTTATCACCTGCAAAGGGCAAACCATAACGTGGACGATCGTCTTTACCTGTCAATCCTTGCTTAACTCGCGATATTAATGTCGGATCGGCAATGATTCCGATCATCATATCTAGATCGACGATTGTTTCGCGGTGAGTAGGCTCAATTCCGTGGGTAATAGAATGTTTCAGGCTACCTCGCATTTCAATCCCCGCTAGATTGAGAATCAATCCATAAGCAGCAGAAGGAGGCATTATAGACATCGTATCTCGATAGATTCCGGATCTAAATGTAGAATAA
>JANNBD010000399.1:0-4101 GCA_031385105.1 Chamaesiphon sp. OTE_78_metabat_374 | reverse complement strand
AGGGAAGTCGCACTGATCGTCATCCGCACCGAGTTCGAGGAACAAGTCTAGAACTTTGTCTACAGCGGCATGGGGTGATGCTAGCTCACGATCGATCTTATTAACTACTACAATCGGGCGTAAACCCTTTTCTAGGGCTTTTTTGAGTACAAACCGAGTTTGGGGCATTGGCCCTTCATTGGCATCTACAATCAAGATACAGCCATCAACCATGCCGAGTACCCGCTCGACTTCACCACCGAAGTCCGCGTGTCCAGGGGTATCGATGATGTTGATTAATGTCTCTTTGTATTTAACTGCGGTATTTTTGGATAAAATTGTGATTCCACGCTCACGTTCGATGTCGTTGGAGTCCATCACACAAATAGGTACGTCTTCCCCTTCGCGGAAAACACCGGATTGTTTCAAAAGTGCATCAACAAGGGTGGTTTTACCGTGATCTACGTGCGCGATGATGGCTACGTTACGAATGGGAATACTCATAAATTGTGGAGTTAGAACTCTAATTGTCTCGATCGAGATTTACTAAACTTTGTAAATATCTGTTAATATTCTACCCGATCGTGGGCATTCTTGCTGTCTTCTCCATTACCTATTGCTTAACCTCCTGCCGCAAAGGTGAGCATAATGGTGACAGACAGGAGCAATCCTGGGCAGAGCAATACGACTAAAAGCAGTAAATCTTGGCTTTCCATGCTGGTTGAAAATTAGGGGTTAATTAGGTTTTTACGATTGTAAATACCAGTTTCCACTTTAACTTCGATCGCCAGATTCAGAACCGAAGTTATACGATATCTTAATCTTAGTCAGATCGATCGACTCTCAACGGTAGTGTTGATTTGATTTCAGTACCCAAACAGCTTTTCTAATTGCCAACTCATGACTGACCTGCTAACTTCCCAACGCTGTACCAAAATCAGCAAATATCTATCTAAACATCTCCGTCATCAGCCGGAGCGAATTGGATTGGAACTATTGCCAGGTGGATGGGTTGAAGTTAATCAACTATTGGCAGCTACAGCCCAGAATGGATTTGAGATTAGTTTATCCGAGCTAGCACAGGTCGTCGCCAGCAGTGACAAACAACGTTTTGCATTTGATGATTCTGGCAACTTAATTCGCGCCAATCAGGGACATTCTACCGAGATAGACTTACAGCTCCCCGTGCGGACTCCCCCCGCCACTCTTTACCACGGAACTCACACCAAAGCAGTCACAGAAATTTTAAAGACAGGACTGCTAAAAATGTCCCGTCACCACGTTCATCTCACCACAAATCTGAGTGTCGCCCATGAGGTGGGTGGACGACGGGGTAAGAGTATTATCATCGGCGTGAATGCAATCCTGATGGAAAGCAACGGGCATAATTTTTATTGCACCGAAAATGATGTGTGGCTAGTTGATCATGTACCCCCAGAATATCTCAAACTATTAATGGCGTAATTGGTGAATAGTGGATAGTGGATAGTGAATGGTGGTTTCGCAATCAATAGTTCTGTCTCCCAGTCTCCCAGTTCCCCAGTCTCCCAAAATAGTAACTAGACTTACGCCGAGTGCTAATCCTCACATTTAGGACGGGCAAAAATACCTGGATATGGTTCTGGGGAAAATACGGCTTGTGGATCGGTGAGTAAATATCGATCGCAGATATCGAACAATTCTACTTCAGTTTTTGCCCGCCGCATTTCCCGCAGAAAATCACCCGAAGCATCCACACTTTGCCCGATGTAATTGAGATACATTTTCAGACGGCTAACCCGCGATTTTTCTGGCACATTTTGCGCGGCGGGCATCCGATATAATTGATCGATATACTCCCGCACCTGCTCCAACGTCACCACGGTTATCTCCTGTCCCGCTAACGCCTGCCGAATTTGGCTAAAAATCCACGGATTGCGGATTGCCGATCTCCCAATCATTACCCCTGCTGCCTGGGTCTGGGACAGCACCGCTAGCGCGGTTGAAGCTGAACTCACATTTCCATTTGCCAGCACCGGACAGCCCAACCTTGCCGCCGCCTGAGTGATCACATCGTAATGCACTGCCCCGTGATATGCTTCCTTGACCGTGCGACCATGTAAACTGAGCAAATCGATATCATGCTTATCAATCAGACTGAGGACTCGATCGAACTCACTCGTATCCTCAAAACCAATCCGCATCTTGACTGTCAATCGCCCAGCCACATTCGCTCTCAACTCCCCCAAGATTCGATCGATCTTATCAGGATCCCGCAATAGTCCACCACCGACATTCTTGCGATAAATCCTCGGCGCAGGACAGCCCATATTCAGATCGATACCAGCCACCGGATAGTCACTCAATAACTTGGCAATCCGCACTAAATCAGCAATACTCTCCCCGATCATCTGGGCAAAGATCGGCTTACCAGTAGTGTTTTCAACGATCGATCTGAGAATCGGTTTGTCCAATCTCGAAGTCTCATGCACCCGAAAATACTCAGTAAAAAAGTAGTCGGGACAACCATATTCGGCAATGACATTCATAAAGCTAAGATCTGTCACATCCTGCATCGGTGCCAATGCTGTTACTGCACCTAATCCCAGAGGTGAAAGCTGATGAGTTGAGATAGAAGCTGAAAGTGTCATAGAAAAAATAGGTATTTAAAAGCTGCTATTCTAAAGCATCTCGATCGAGCCTTGATGTGAAAATCTAGATCTCCAAAAATTTCCAGTAAAATAGTAGTAAATCTTACTAAGTCGTTGACAGTCTATGACCATCCAAGAATTACAGATTCAACTACTCTCTCTTACTCCAGACGAAAAATCCAACCTCATTCACCTCCTGTCTGGTAGCTTGGAAACACCCTGGCAAGGTATTCATAAAACTGCTGATGTAATGGGTGGTGAAGCTTGTATTCGAGATACTCGAATTCCAGTTTGGTTATTGGTTAGTTACACCCGACTAGGACTCAACGAATCTAAACTCCTTGACAACTATCCTACCCTTACTGCAACCGATTTGGTCAATGCCTGGAGTTACAATATTGCTAATTCTGATGAAATCGATCGGGCGATTGCGAAACAGGAAGAGGCATAATAGTTCATGGCAAGTTTTTATGCAGATGAGCAGTTCCCAAAAGCTACTAGTATTGCGCTTCGGTTACTAGGACATGATGTATTGACAGTTCAGGAGGCTGGAAATGCCAACCAAAAAATTCCTGATGAAGACGTACTCACTTTTGCAACTGGCGAAGATCGTGCTGTTCTGACTCTCAATCGCTACGATTTTATTCGTCTCCATAAACAATCTTCTGCTCATACAGGTATTGTGGTCTGTAGCGAAAACACTAATTTTGGACGGTTAGCTGAAAAAATTCATGAAGCTGTTTCCCCAGTTAATAGTTTGAATGAGCAACTTATTCGGGTTTATCGAGACGCTTAGAAACTCTTATTTAAGGCAATCCCATACCCATTTGCCAGCAGGTGGCTTGTTCCCTTTCCAGGCATAGTGCCACCATTCGGTATCGATGTGACGTAGCCCGACTGATGCCATTGTGATTTTCAATAGCGATCGATTCTTCAATACTTCCGGTGATAATTCTAGATAAGTATGATGAGATTTGGGGCTAAATTCATCGAAGGCGGTGCCCATATTTAGCGGCTTACCATTTTGATCGAGAATTGTTAAATCTACTGCAATCCCCCGATTGTGATCCGATCCTTTTTTTGGATTTGCTACATATCGCTCGTCGGGTTTGATTGCCCACATCTGTTGTTGGATTGGCTGGGGGCGATAGCAATCAAACATTCTCAACCCGCCATAGCCTTGCTGTTGTAATTGTCGATGGGCTGTCTGAATGGCTGCGGCTACATCGGTGCGGAGAAAACAGCGTGGACAGGGATAAAGCTTGGTATTGACAAAGTTATTAGTAGTTGCGTAAGTAAAATCTAGATCGATCGATCTCGACTTGTCAATCTTCATTGCTGCTGGCAATTCTGTCCATTGCAGCGGATTTAATTGAGGCTGAGACAGATACTTTGCAATGGCATTTTTGTTGTCAGTGCTAATAATTAATAGCAAGCACATCCATATTGCAATGATCCCATACTGCCACCTTTTCATCATTATTTCCTAAAG
>JANNBD010000392.1:0-10009 GCA_031385105.1 Chamaesiphon sp. OTE_78_metabat_374 | reverse complement strand
TTATTCTTTGAATTACAAGTTTATAAAGTTATAATAAAATAATTTTAAAAATTCGTTTTTTTTGGGGCGGTTTTTTTGTCTTTTTTTTATTGGGGTGAAACCCCCTAATAAAAACGCCGCCGAATAAAAACGCCGCTTTATACTTTCAACTCAAACGCAGCTAATAAATTAGTTTGAACCCGCCCACACACCACCCGCCAGTTAAGATCGATCGAGTACAATGAAACTAGTAGCCCTAGAAGGAATTGCTAGCTTATGGTTGCCCAAATACCAGCTCCAACCCAGATCGAATACCCTGACAGCGACGGTAAGCCGATGTCCGACAATACCAAACAGTTCCGATGGATTACGACTATTAAATATAACCTGGACTGGTTATTTGCTAATGACGAAAACGTCTTCATTGCTGGAGATCTACTCTGGTACCCCGTCGAAGGCAACCCCAAGCGACGGGCAGCTCCAGATGTAATGGTAGTAATTGGTAGACCAAAAGGAGATCGTGGTTCATATAAACAGTGGCAAGAAGCTGGAATTGCACCGCAAGTAGTATTTGAGATTCTCTCCCCTGGAAATACTACCAATGAGATGGCCGCTAAATTAGCCTTTTACGATCGACATGATGTCGAAGAATATTATATTTATGACCCTGATACCAATGCTCTCAGCGGATGGGAGCGAGAAAATGGTTACTTAACTGAAATTCACATCGTGCAAGATTGGATTAGTCCACGATTGGGGATTAAATTCGAGCGGAGTGAACCTGAATTACAAATATATCGACCTGATGGGAGGATATTTTTAAGCTTTGAGCAAGTTTCGCAAAGATTGGAAACTACCACTCGTGAACTAGAAACTGTCTCACAAGCTCTGTTAAGTAGAGAACAAGAACTAGCAGCAGAAACTAGTCGAAATCAACAACTAACAGCAAAGTTACGAGAATTAGGGATCGATCCAGACACTGTTTAGTTACAAAAAAGGAGGTGAAAGCTATTAGTTTTCATCTCCTTTTTTTGTTAAATTCACGCCGATTTAGTCGATCGTTCTTTTGCCAGTAAATTTGAGCTTCGCTGGCTCAGGATTACTGCCGATGTTTCGAGCGACACTACCAACAGCTTCCCGTCCAGCGTTAACTTTCTCAGGGAACACGCCATCATTGGGATGGAGTAGGGTAGTTTCGCCTTTAGGCATGATCCGGAAAACTTTGTAATCAGTGATTTTGAATTTACGCAATTGGGTGCCGAGCGCGAGACATTGCTCTTTGCGAGCCATGTACAAGAGGTTCTCACCAGATACCATTGTTGCTGCGCCGCCAGTAGGCATTTCAAATACTTGTTGCTTGGTGCTAGTCCAAGTAATCGCGTATTTTTCTTCGACATCGGCTTTGCTGAGTAAACCACCAGTGCTACCGCCAAAAATTGGTGTTTTGCCCGTTAGTTTGATTGCCATAAAACTACTCGTTATAGGGTTTTCGTGATCGTACCACCCAGCTAGACCGCGATCGCTATCTCGTCAAGAACCGTAACAGTTGCGCGTGATGCGAAAGGAGTTGGGAGTAGTTAAACTAGTATTGCTAGCTTCGTTTTCACATTAGCTGATTTACCAGGTCGATCGACATGACTAATTGTCCTACTATGATTTCTTTATCTGTCGCGCCTGGGCGGGTGCTGCGGGGCAAACACGCACTCTCAGAGGGGATTGAGTATATCCTCAAACTGGGTCAACGTCCGCTGCTAATTGGTGGATCGCGCAGTTTAGCTCTGAGTCAGTTACAGGTATTATTCAAACGGCCAGAGTTGGAAATTGCCCAAATCACCTATGCTCCAGACTGTTGTGAGACTAGTCTCGATCGATTAATTCAAGCCGCATCAGCACATCAAGCTGATTCGATCATTGGCATCGGCGGCGGCAAGTGTCTCGATACTGCCAAATTAGTAGCTCATCGCTGTCAGTTACCGATCGTAACTATTCCCACCACAGCGGCTACCTGTGCGGCGTGGACAGCATTGTCAAACATTTATACGGAATCAGGGGCGTTTCTGTCTGATGTCAGTCTGGCGAAATGCCCAGATTTATTAATCCTCGATTATGGAATCGTCGCTACAGCACCACCCCGAACACTGGTAGCTGGTATCGGTGATGCGATCGCTAAATGGTACGAAGCTTCCGTCAGTAGCGGTCATTCATCCCAGACGTTACTGATCGCCGCAGTGCAGCAAGCGCGGGTGCTCAGAGATATTTTATTCCAAAAATCCGCAGCCGCGATCGCAGGTCCTGGTGGTGCAGATTGGCAAGAAGTCGTCGATGCCACCGTCCTGCTGGCAGGTGTGATTGGTGGACTCGGTGGTGCCCAGTGTCGCACTGTCGCCGCACATGCTGTGCATAATGGTCTGACACATCTTCCAGGCAGTCACCACGCCTTACACGGCGAAAAAGTGGCTTATGGGATTTTAGTCCAGTTGAGACTACAGGAGATGCTCCAAGGCGATCGATTAGCAGCCACCGCGAGAGCACAGTTGCTGGATTTTTATACTGAAATTGGTTTGCCCAAAACTCTAGCCGAGTTGGGTTTGAGTGAAATTACGATCGCCCAATTACATCACGCCGCGACTCTTGCCTGTCAGCCTGATTCGGATCTCCATCGGTTGCCTTTTGCTGTAGCCCCAGAACAACTAGTAGCAGCGATGGTATCGACGACAATTATCGAACGAATGCCTGAAGTCGAGCGGTTGAACGATCGCTAATTTTGAATTATTGTTACATCCTTCAATTAACCAGTTCCGATCAACTACTGATTCGATCACTGTAGGCATGAAACTCACTACCGTGATATAAAGATATTGCTCGACTTACATTTTTGTAATTCTTTCGCTAAATTGTCGATTCCAGAGTTATCCCTCATCATTAAATTTCAGCAATGCCACCAAAAGTCCTGACACTTCGCCAAAACTTCTCATGGACTTTTGTTGGCAACATCATTTATGCAGCATCTCAATGGGGGATATTGGTGGTACTGGCAAAATTTGGCAGTCCTGAAATGGTCGGTCAATTTACCCTCGGATTGTCAGTCACAGCTCCTGTGATCCTGTTTACCAGTCTCCAATTACGCCAGATTCAAGCGACAGATGTTCAGCAAAAATATCTGTTTGGGGATTACTTGGGACTGAGATTGATCTCCACAGTGTTATCCCTGCTGGCGATCGTGGTGATTACCCTCACTGCTGGTTATCGGTGGGAGACTTCGTTAGTTATTTTGGCGATCGGGTTGTCAAAAATCATCGAATCGATTAGTGATATATTCTACGGCTTGTTCCAATCTCATGAACGAATGGATCGGATCGCTGTCTCTCTGATGATTAGAGGGCCATTATCACTACTGATGCTGGCAGTTGGCATTCACCTAAGTGGCACCGTACTAGGCGGGACAATCGGCATGGTGATTACTTGGGCACTTGTGTTGATTTTTCACGATCTTCCCAGTGGTGTTGCCATCTTGGGGACTTTAGCCTCAGCACAGAGCCAGAAAGGGGCAGACATCACCAATCCAATTCACCTGTTACAACCGAGGTTCAACTCTGCAATTCTCCGCAACTTACTTGGACTATCCTTGCCACTGGGTGTCGTGATGATGCTGATTTCGCTAAATGCAAATATCCCCCGCTACTTTATCGAGCACTATCTCGGCGAGCGCGAACTGGGTATTTTTTCGGCATTATCATATTTAATGGTTGCTGGAACTATCGTCGTAAATGCCTTAGGACAGTCAGCCAGTCCGCGATTGGCAAAATATTATGCAGCGGGCAGAAGTAAAGATTTTCAAAGTCTTTTATTCAAACTAGTTGTCATAGGTGCTTTATTAGGTGCTTTATCTGTCTCGATCGCGGCGATTGTTGGAGAGCAAGTGCTAGCTATTTTATATCGTCCTGAATACGCCAAACACGGATATTTATTTGTATTGCTAATGGTGGCAGCGGGAATTGGCTATGTCGCTTCATTCCTGGGTTATGGGATGACAGCAGCTCAATATTTTCGAGTTCAAATGCCTGTATTTACCGTCGTGACTGCCATCTCAGCTCTAGTCTGCTTTTGGTTGATTCCCACTCAAGGATCGATCGGCGCAGCGATTGTCCTGATTGTTGGTGCCGTTGTTTTAGCCATATTTAGTTTAGGAGTTATTTTCCATGCCTTACGCCAGCTTGACAAATACAGCAGAGCAGCAGCCATCGACTAAAACCATCCGTATTCTTCATGTTGTAGGGTCGATGAATGCTGGGGGCGTTGAAACGTGGCTGATGCACATGCTGCGTTTCATGGATCCAAATCGATTTAGGATGGATTTTTTAGTTCATACAACCCAACCATGTTTTTATGACGACGAAATCCGCTCTCTTGGCAGTAAGATCATCCCATGTCTCAGCCCATCAAAACCTTGGCTGTATGATCGAAACTTGAAACAAGTTTTACGCGAACATGGGCCTTATGACATAGTACACAGTCAACTTTATCTGTTCGATGGATTTGTTGTCCGAGCGGCAAAAAAAGAGAAAATCCCCGTAATCATATCGCACATACATCCTTTTACAGATGTTAAAAATAGCAGCTTTGCCAGAGAAGTGTATCAATGGTTAATGTCTAAATTGATCGCAAAATATAGCACTCATGTGTTATTTCCATCTAAAAATACTGGCGATGTATTTCGATCTATCTGTGATATTTCAGGCAAATACACTGACATCTTACACAATGGCGTTGAACTGTCGCGGTTTCGGAAAGAAGTAGATAAGAATACCATCCGAAAAAAATTTCGTCTTCCGATCGATCAACAGATAGTGATTTATGTAGCCCGTTTTGCTCCTAGTAAAAATCATGCACAGCTTCTAAGAATTGCTGATTCTATCGATCGGGATAAAGTAAGAGTACATTTTGTGATAGTAGGTTCCACTGGCCCACTTTTAGAATCTCTGAAAGAGCAAGTAAATAATCGTAGTAATATTTCAATGATCTCTGGAATAAAAGATATTTCTGATATTTTAAATGCTGCCGATCTATTTTTCTTCCCCTCCTTAGAGGAAGGATTTGGAGTTGTGGCGATCGAAGCTGCTGCTGCGGGGCTACCGATTGTCGCGACCTGCTTACCAACAATCCAAGAAGCATGTCCACTTAGCCATCATGCTTTTATGTTTCCACCAAATGATGACGAAATTGCTCGCCAAAATATTCTGAATATCTTACAAGATGACGAATTAAGAAAAAGGTTGTCTACTGATGCGAAAAAATGGTCGAGCAATTTTTCTATTGAAAAGTCAGTAGAGAAACTAACCTCTATTTATGAACAAGCTGTAAGTAAGTAGGCTCAATTCAGAGACCTCCACAAAATCATCGATTCTGGAGAATCGCGATCCCTAGATCGTCAAACAGGTTTTTTGCGGTTATGATGTGTATAGATAGCATTATTAATACACATCACATGAGAACTAACATCTCGATCGATGATGATTTGATGGCAGCGGCGATGCAGGCTACTGGGGTGAAATCGAAAAAGGAGACGGTGGAGCTGGGATTACAAACCCTATTGCGACTATATCGGCAGCAGAGTATCAGAGATTTTAAGGGTAAGCTGCAATGGGATGGGGATTTAGATGAGATGAGAACTGACCGATGATTATTGTCGATTCTAGTGTTTGGATTGACTATTTCAATGGCAGAGATATCCCAGAAGTTGCAACACTCGATCGATTGTTAAAAACGGAGCTGCTGGCGGTTGGAGATCTGATTTTGGTGGAGGTGCTGCAAGGTTTCCGTCAAGATAAAGATTATCAAACCGCCAAGCGTTTGCTTACTTCTTTGACAGTATTTGAGATGTTGGGTGCTGAGATGGCGATGAAGAGTGCGGATAATTTCAGAGATTTACGCAAAAAAGGGATTACGGTGAGGAAGACAATCGATGTAACGATCGCGACTTTTTGTATCGAGCATGGTCATGAGCTACTGTTTTCTGACAAGGATTTTGCACCTTTTGTAGAACATCTGGGTTTGATGGCTGTAAAGGCATAATGACATCTAAACTATGATTTGTCGATCTGTCTTCATTCTCAGTGACAACTCAATCATTAAACTTGCCTAATATTATTGTTAGAACTCTTTATTTACAGGGGTAACAATAGCATTCTTCCGAATCTCGTACGTTTGATGATTTCCCATGTAATTAATGGACATACAACGCCCATGCAAAAACTCAATATCGCATTAATATATTGATACTCATTGATTTTAGAAAGCATTTCAAACGTATTGATCTGGATGGTGTCATGAAACATTAGTATGAACAGTGTTCCCGATCCGATGTAAGCTAGTGGCTTTTGCAATCTAGAATACTTTTGGATGATTGCAGCGATGCTAATTGTTAGATATATACCGATCCCAGCCTGGAGCGTTGAAATCAAAGCATTGCCGTAGATTCTTTCATTCAAGTCGATAGTTTCATCAAAATGGTAGTGTAAGCAGGTAAAGACAATTATCGATAACAAGAATCCCATCAGGTTAAAAGTCATTTTTTTCACCCAATCTCGTAGTAAATAGCCAAAGATAATAAACGAAGAGGTAATTGGTAGGAGATCGAGACTCCAAGGTAGTCCTGGTAGATGATCTATGCTAATAGACCCGATGTTTGCCAAATTTGGTCGGTAAAAAGCATTGATGAAGTGGATCCCGATTGATAGGATCGCGATAGAAATAAAAGTTATCCACGATCTACGCTTAATTATGGTTAAAACAATCAGAGCAAAAAATGAGGAAATAAACAGGTGCGGCAAAAACCAGAAAGCTGCCCAAGAAATTGTTTTGCCTGTGCCATAAGCTAAACCCAGAAAATAATGTAACTTTTTGGTTGTTACGCTTCCCTTAACGATTGCCCAAAGTAGCTGTGTTATGCCTAGTGCAGCTAGCACGACAAAATATGGTTTCAAGATAGTGTCAGTTCGCGATTTCAAAAATACTCGGAAGGGAGTGGACTCTTTTAGAAATATCCCTGATAGGAAGAAAAATAAAGGCATGTGAAATGAGAAGATTACGCTAAAGATTTCATGGTTTCCATTCGCGGTGATCCAGTTATGTCCAAATACAACCAGGAGGATTCCAATTCCCTTTACTACATCAATTTTTACATTACGGTCTTTCATTGTGAATTATAAGGTTAGCCGCACGGCTCAATCGATAAATTAGTGCTAGATAGTGCTTTTTTTCTTAATCGAATGTTAGTAGAAGGATACAATCTACTTACTTGTCTAATAAACAAGAATTGCCTCAGTTTACAACTGACTTTGATAAGATTTAACTTTTAGATCTTTACTTGCAGACTTTTGAACAAACAATAAGTGCATTATTAGAGAGACTCCCACCATCGCCACAAAATAGTGCAAGAGACCGCATAAATCATAACCACAAAGCCAAATGCCAGCAAGTCTGCTGGGAACTAACAGCGATGGAATACGTGCTGAAGCTTTATCAAGCAGACCCATTCCCATCCCATACATAAATAAGCACGGCATCGACAATAAAAACCCAATATTCAACACAACTTCTTCGATCACCCCAATTGCAAAGCACCAATTAGTATCTTCAACAGGAGTTTTATCTATGAAACTTGTAAAATGTCGTGGGGCACTCCAACCTTTAAAGGGCGCAATATTTCGTGGCACATAATAAAATAGCGCGTAAACATATCCAGACATAGCATATGGCAAAATCTTTGTGCCTAATAAGTCTGATTTTTCCAATGCTGATACTAAAGTTCCACCTCGATATAAATCAAACTCAATAGTTTCTGAAATCAGTGTACCAAGCGAACTTGATAAATCGTCACTACTTGCTTTTTGCCATTTGAAAAATGGTAACAAAGTAGAAGCTGATATGACTGCAACAATCACAAAAATACTTATTTTCTGAAGTGATATTTTTTCCCTGAACAGAGCTAATATCATGATGGGAAGTAGCATAGTTGTTCTTTGAGCGATCGACATTGTTGATATGATTGTCGCAAATGCTAATCCCACCGAAAAGAACAATCCCCTCTTTGATATTGAATCTGATTGTCTCGTATAAAATGATAGAAAATGTAAGGGTAAATACAGAATCAGCACTAATGGCCCAAAGTCATCTCCAATTTGCGTTCTAGCATCCCAAAGTGTATTTCCCTGAAGTATTCTTGCAAAGCCTGTAAGTAACAAATAACTAGAAATTAATATTGTTATCAGATAAAATAAAACTTTTGTAGATTCTTTGAGTTCGGAATAATGATTAATTAAGCCTTGACTCTTTTCCTTATTTGTGAATTTAGATCCAAGCAGGAATAGCCAAGGAGCTGAGGCTACCAGCACAAATGCCTGAAGTACTATTTCAGGCTTTGCATTAAAGAATGGTATGAAATATGGAGTACCTGCAAATAATCCAAGTGATTCTAGTACCAGACCAAAATCGTAGTAAAGAATCATAGAGATAACTGCAAACTGAGATGTATTTGGCATTCTACCCTTTTGCAAATTTGAGACAAAAGGATAAGCTGCTATTGCGTGAGAAGACAAGATAGTTACAACAATGATTAAGTTCATGAGTAGAATGCTGTGTTTATTAAGGCTAAAATCGTATTCTTCTATTGAAGTTATACCTTCTCGCCTTATTTAAAAACTATATCTTTATTGCTTGACGATTGTAGAATATTAGTTTGTGCTGCTGAAGAGGCGATCGAGTACTTTTTAAGTAACGATTCATAGAAAACTAATAGTTCATCCAGAACTAACTCGCGAACAAATTCTAACTGGACTCTCTCTCGTGCTTTTTTACCCAATTTTATTCTCAGATTAGAATCAGAAGCTACTTTGATCATAGATTCTGTCAATGCATTAGCATCATCAAGTGGGACTAATAGCCCTGTTTGGTTGTGTTTGATTGCACAACTTATCCCTGAGATATCTGTTCCAACTAAAATTTTTCCCGCAGCAGCAGCTTCTAGCATTGAATAAGGAAATCCTTCATGATCGCTGGGCAAAACTACTGCATCACAAGCTGCATAAAATTCCAATATATTATCGATGTAGCCAAGTCCACAAACTCCCAATACATCATCGCCAACAGCAGTATAAATATCTTGGTTGCTACAACCAGCCATCAACAGTATATGTCCCTGTTTTGCCAACTGAGATGCTTGCCAAGCTGCCAATAGTCTCTGAAAACCCTTTCGTCTGTAAGGACGACCAACATAACCTAAAACAAAGCTGTTTCGCTCGATCTCCAATTTTTCTCTAGTTACGATTTGAGCTGCCTCATCAAATTCCTGAAGCTTGTAGTGCTGTAGATCGATTCCACAAATAGATCCACTACCAAGTACTTTACCTTGGTTCTCCTTCAGTAATCCGTCCGCTCTAGCGGCTTGTAAATTAGAATGACTTACGAATAATACTTCATTGGCTAGACTAATATTAATCTTTTCTAAAGAATATAATAGCCACCTCATGACACCTTGATATCCCAAATATGGAAGACCATGATTATGGTATACTTTAATAGGTATGTGTTCTAGATATGCCGATAATAACGGAATCAAAGATGAACGAGTTTGATGAGTATGTACAATTTCAGGACGTGCTTTCCTAAGTGCCATCCGATATGCCTGTACTCTAGCGATGAATTTTAGTGGGTTAAATGTTAGATCGCTGTTAACGAATCTTTTGGGAACTTTAATTGATTGAATAGTATCTAGATGTCCTTCCCGTTTCTCCATCCATAGTTGGGCATCAAACTGATAGTTGTTGAGCTTATTAACTATCGGCTCTATGAAGGATTTAGCACTAACTGGAAAATGAATGCTCTGAATTACTTTACAGGAATTTCTACCTTCGTGAAGTGTTCCTTGTTCCTTGTTCCTTGTTCCTTGTTCCTTGTTCCTTGTTCCTTGTTCCTTGTTCCTTGTTCCTTGTTCCTTGTTCCTTGTTCCTTGTTCCTTGTTCCTTGTTCCTTG
>JANNBD010000370.1:0-4980 GCA_031385105.1 Chamaesiphon sp. OTE_78_metabat_374 | reverse complement strand
AATAACTCACAAGCAATATATATAGATGTAAACCGAACGGATTCTAACAACTTTGCCCAACCCCAATCATCAATCTGTTCGACACATTCTCGATACAGATCCGCCTCTACTGGAATTAAAGCTGTCAACATCTCAATGGCTACTTGACTCAATATTTCTGCGATCGCATTAGCCCCAACTAAGTCGCCATCTTTGACTAACCTAGTCTTTTTGCCAACTACTTGACAAGCTTCCCTAATCGCCTGTGCAGCCGCTTGTTTCTCCGTAATGTTGTTACTAGACAACTGGGGGAAATAACGCTCGATCGAGTCCCATTCCGGGCGGAGGTTGCGAATCAATAGCTCGACGGTATGCAGATAAGTTGCTAAATCAATAATTAGATCGGTTGCCTTTGCTTGTCGTGCCAAAAACATCCCGCCTGCTAATACTAATTGGGGTGAAGTATAGTTAAAAGCATCGCCGATTTCTCCCCACTTCTGATACAAGTCGGCTGTACTTAATTGCTGGTAATTGGGATTGATATGTAATGAAAGACTAATCGGGAAATAACTAGCAATTAGATCTATCTCTAATTCTTCCACTAAAATCTGAGTGCGGTTGAGATTATATTGATTCAGGATCTTAATCTTGGCTGTTTCCAACCGATCGAGTATTTTCTCACCGTAAGTATCAGCTTCGATCCCAATACTCAAATCAGTTAATGGTTTTGGTTCAAGTGCGATTCTTTGATATAATTCTCCAAATTTGTTACCACCTTGAGTTAGCGTAATCAACGGAATCGAATAGTTGTGCTTATCATCATCAGGCAGTGGAAATTCATCACTCCACATCGTAAATAATAGCGGTGGACTCCAATATTCATTTTGCAATTCTCTGGCGATCGATTTAATCGCCACTGGACACCAAGCACTTTCACCTAGATGGCTACTCACTTGCTCCAGCTCTATATCCCAACAATAAGCCAGCAGATCATCAGCCACCCCAAACGGATATGGCAATCCCGCCATTTGACCAATCTGAGTATTGACATCGATGTACAAATCTCGCTTGGGCAGAGCTTTTTTGATCTCTCGATTTTGATTGGCAATCCGATCGAGTAATTCCTTTCGCGCCTGAGATTTGAAGAACCACAGTGGATATAATGAACCCATTGCTGTCGTCACAACTTGGACATATCGATCGGTATCCAGATAAATAATTCTTTGAATTAATGATTCCCGATCTGCTCCAGTCAGATCTGCACGGGGTGTTTGAATTCCGATCCACAAATCTTTGATTTGATCGAGACTTTCTAGACTACTGAAATTATCCCAGCCGCCATTTAGTGCGACTAATTTAATTGCATAGTTGCCCCACTGTTCCAGATATCGATCGTACTTACTATCCTTCTTCCCCCGCCGAGCTTCTGGCTCGATTGTCTTGTGTTTATCGATCGCTTCATCCAGCAGCTTATTCAGCCGCTGCAATAGATTATTCGGTGCGTCTAAACTATAGAAACTCCGACATTGATAGATCGAATTGAGCGGACTTTCGCCCTTATCTACGGACTTCCCACAAAACCAGATTTCCCACGCTTTCTTGCTAATCCCGACAAATGGTTCACGCTCAATCTCACCAGTCGGCTTGGCAAACAGGCTAGTCAGTTGCAAATCAGCCACCAACTGCTTAACGGGGTAACGATGCTCTTTCCCACCCACCTCTCTCAATTGCGCCAGTACAACCATCCACCGCAGGTGATCCGCCAACAATTTTGGCACTTGCATTGACTGGATTTGTTTAGTGGTTACGGACATTTGAACTATGCACTCCGAATAGACAGACGTATCCCCGCTAGGGATTAAACTAACGGGGATATTCAAATGATACAGCTACAGGAGTTTCGCAACCAAATTTGATGAATTTAGGGATTCGGATCGATACCTAGAGCGCGAAGTTGGGCGGCTAGTCGATCTGCACGTTGTTTTTCTTCCTGAGCAATTTGTCGCTCATTTTGGGCAGCTTATCGTTGATAAGTTGAAACCATTTTTTGGGCTATTTTAATCATGAGCCGCGATTATTCTTCCTGCTCAACGCTTCTTCTATCTAGGACATCGATCGAGCATCCCCCCTATCCTATCGCTGCCCAGACACTCGATCGACTAGACTTTAAAAGCGTAAACCAGCACCTAGACTCACAGTAGTCGTGCGGTTATTAAAAGGAATTGCCACGGAGCCTAGTAGAGCAACGTTATCGCTGACATCGAAATCTGCGCCGATTTGAGCAAAACCATTACTAGCAGTCACGTTGTTGGCTGTCTGGAACTCGAAACCTAGTCCGAGAAAAGGGGTAATCGATGCTGGTGATTGGCGGAGATCCCAATCGTAAGTCAGACTAGCACCATACCCGGTGCCACCAGATGGAAACTTTACAAATGGACGGAGCGCGAAGTTATCAGCGACACCAATTTTGCTATCGATGCCGAAGACACTAGAGCCGCCGCCCAGAGTAACTGAAGGTGCAATGTAATTGTTGCCAATCCCGCCAGCTAGAGCGGCTTGAGGCGATTGAGTAATAGCTGCCATCACAACTGCGAACAACATCGCGGGGATAAATAAAAGCTTTTTCATGTGAGATAATATTATTTGCTAGGGTATCAAATTAGACGCTCAGTACCTAAGATATGTTCCAATTGGACATTACAATAAGAAGTTTTTAGTATTATTGATTCGATCGAATGACTCAACACCTTACGCCTGAAATTCGCCAAATTATCGAGCGGGTGCTCCAACTGGAAAAAGACAGGCTCGATCGCAAGAAGAATTCACCAATCAATGATGATATCCTGAAGATCATCAAAGAAATTGTCGTATGAAGTTGACCACAATTCGGCTCTGCAACTTCCGTCAATTCTATGGCGAGACTCCTGAAATTCGTCTCGCCACGGATGATCACCGCAACACTACGATTATTCATGGCAATAATGGCGCAGGGAAGACGACAATCCTAAATGCGTTTACTTGGGTACTGTATGAAAAATTTACGGCGGCTTTTGCGGAGTCTCAACAGTTAGTCAACAAACGGGCGATTGCTGAGGCGGATGTCGGTACGGTGGTTGATAGCTGGGTAGAAGTTGCCTGGGAGCATGATGGCAAGCGTTATCGCGCTAAACGGATGTGTCGCGCCTACAAGCAGGAAACTGGCGTAAATCTCGTCAATAATGAGTTGCTCTATCTGTACATCGGTGATGTTGATGGTAAATGGCTACATCCCCAACAACCACCTGACGAAATTATTGGGCGGATTTTACCTGCAAGTTTGCATCAATATTTCTTCTTTGATGGCGAACGGATCGAGCAAATTGTCCGTCAGGATAAACGACTAGAAATCGCTGAAGCTACGAAAATATTGCTCGGTGTGGAAGTCTTAAATCGATCGATCAAACATCTGGCTGAAGCTAAAAAAACCCTGGAAACTGAGCTGGCTCAGATTGGTGACACCACCACCAAGGATTTACTGAAGTCCCAACAGCAGTGTCAACAAGAGATCGATCGAATTGAACAGCGTCAAGCTGAAATAGCTCAGGAAGTCGCTAATTTCAAACAGATTAAGCAAGAGATCGATCTTTATCTATTAGAACTTACTGCCGCCAAAGCGACTCAATTGCAACGACAAGAATTAGAGCGCACTAAAGCTACCCATCAAACCCAGCTCCGTCAAGCGCAGTCAGAGATCAAGCAACTAATTTCTCATCAAGCACATACAGTTTTAATTACAGATTTAACTAAAGATTTCCAAACAATTGTCGGAGGATTACGAGATCGTGGGGAACTTAATCAAGGTATCTCACGCGAATTCTTGAGTCAACTACTTCAGCACCAGAATTGTCTCTGCGGTACTAAATTAGAGCCAAAGACTTCTGCTTATATTCAAGTCCAAAACTGGCTATCTCGCGCCAGTATTGCTGTGATTGAAGAGACAACCATGCGACTGATTACCCAAGTCGAAGATCTCGAAACTAAAGGTGCAGAATTTTGGCAATCGATCGATCTTCAGCAGCAAATAGTAACTACGGCTAGAGCCGAGATTAGTCAGCTAGAAATCAAGATCGACAATCTCGAACTCCAGCTTCGTCAAGATACCAATGTCGAGATCAGCAGCCTCCAAAAACGGCTCGATGATATTGAAGTCAAAGTTCGCGATCTTACCCTCAGCCAAGGGCAAAACAAGCAGCAAATTATCCACCTCGAAGGTCAAATTCAGTCCCTAGCGAAACAAATTGCCAAGCAGCAAACAAATCTCGACAAACAAAATCTCGCCCACCGTCGTCTCCAAGCAGCGACAACAGCAATTGCCGAACTAACGACAATTCGCCATCAACAAGAGCAGCAATTTCGACTCGATCTCGAACAGCGGGTGCAACAGATTTTTCAAACGATTTCGGTTACGCCCTACTTACCGAAAATCACTGAAAAGTATGAACTTATGTTAAGTGAAAATACGAGAGGTATAGAAACTACTGTCGCTGCTTCTACAGGGGAAAATCAGATTCTCAGCCTATCATTTATCGGTGGGATTATCGATCGAGTCCGCACTTGGAGTGAGCAAAAACTCCTCATCGCGCCTGAAAGCAATACCTTTCCAATCGTGATGGACTCACCGTTTGGCAGTCTCGATCGCATTTCCCGTCGTCAGATTGCCAAAATCTTACCCCAACTCGCAAATCAGCTCGTGGTGCTGGTGACAAAGACTCAATGGCGGGATGAAGTAGAAACCGAAATGCAGCCAAAAATTGGCAGGCAATATCTGTTGACTTACTATACTTCTAAGTTAGATTGTCCTGAAGACGATCTGGAAATTAACAATACTCGTTATCCATTAATTAAGCATAGCCCTAATGATTTTGATTATACAGAAATCATAGAGATTGGTGGATAGTGAAAATTAGTGAATAGTGAATAGTGGATAGTGGATAGTGGATAGTGAATTAGATTGTGAACGAG
>JANNBD010000365.1:0-3184 GCA_031385105.1 Chamaesiphon sp. OTE_78_metabat_374 | reverse complement strand
GTATTGAACGGTAAAGGCGGTGTGGGGAAAACGACAACAGCAATCAATCTTGCAGCTATCTTTGGCGAAGATCATCGAGAAAATCGTCAACGTTCACGCCATCATTCTCCGATCTGGCAAATCAGGGGTGCGCACTGTTGCAGACTGCGGCTACTCCAAAGCAGATCCGCCCGATCTATGGGCTACCGATGATGCCTGGGATACCTCAACCGTGAAGACACCAGCAATGGCAGATCCACCATTTGAGAATACTTTCCAGAGTGAACCGCCACCTCATTTTGAGGTAGCCGAAACCGAATCATCAATCGAAATCACCCATCGCTCTACTGAATATGTCGCCGGACGTGCTAATTTCGACAGGCTTAAACGCCAGCTTTTCCCCAATGGTTGAACTCATGACTAAAAAAGCACTACCGAAACTAAAATCGACCAAAGTTCTCGTCGTATTGAACGGTAAAGGCGGTGTGGGGAAAACGACAACAGCAATCAATCTTGCAGCTATCTTTGGCGAAGATCATCGAGTGCTGCTAGTCGATGCCGATTCACAAGGCTCGGCATCCTGGTGGGTACAGCAGTCTGAAGGTCGAGATTTGGGCTTTGAGACCACTGCACTAGCCGATTTAAAGAGTGTAGACAGGTCTCAGTGGACTGATTACGACATTGTGGTTGTAGATATGCCGCCTGCGCTTGATTCGGCTGCTTTCGAGGCGATTATGCCCGTTGCCGATTATCTGGTGCTACCAACGCCTCCCGCACCAATGGATCTAGCCGCATTGATTCGCACGGTCAGACAGGTGGTGATTCCGTCCCAGATTAGCCATCGCGTCTTGCTGACTAAGGTAAATTCTCGCGGTTTGAGAGAAGCGCAAGAAGCCCAACAAACCTTATTGCAGTGTCAGATTCCGGTTTATTATACAGTAATCAGGAATTTGAAAATTCACGAACGTGCTGCAATGTCAGGACTGCCAATTAGTCAGTATAAAGGTCAATTAGCCGCACCCGCAGCCGCTGACTACCGTTGTGTTGTCAATGAAATCTGGAAAGATTGGAACTAACTATGACTACTAACAAGAAAAAAACATCAGCATCTGATGTGTTGCGGCAGGAAATGCAGCAGCCATTGGTTCTCCCGACACGGGAAACTCCTACCGCACCCAGTCCAACACCCACTCCAACAACCACTACGAATATGACACCCCCAACCAACGACGACGCTCAAGCTAAAGCCGCTCAAGAAAAAGAAGCAAAACTGCAACAGCAGAAGTTTGATGACTTGACCAAGCAACTCAATGATGCGAAGGCAATGATTGTCAAATTGTCAGAACAACCAGCAGCAACTCCAGCTAAAGCTAAAGCTACCACAGCGATCGTCAAGAAAGACGCATCTTATTCCTCCCTGACAGCTCGTCCAACTCAGTCTCGCGAAGAAACCCTCCGCCGCCGCAACAACACCGATATCGGTTGGTTGGACTAATCTATTGCTAGTGAAGTCGATTGTCGATACGGGACAGGATGCAAGGGACAATAGACATATCTTTTTCTCCAAGTCCCCCAGTCCCCAAGTCCCCATTTCTAACAAATCATAACTAGTACTAGTTTTAAGCAGGAGTATATCTAGAAGATGGCAACTCGAAGTTCCAGACAAGCAGTCGGGACGATTCAAACTGACGGATTTCCACCTGTGCTAGCTGCTGCTGATGCGATGCTCAAAGCAGGGAATGTCACACTGGTTTACTACGGCTTGGCAGAACGTGCCGAGTTTATGATTACAATTCGTGGCCCTGTTTCCGAAGTCAATCAGGCGGTTGCGGCTGGTGTGCTGGCTTGTGAAGCTACCAAAAAAGGTGCCTTAGTCAGTCACTACATCGTGCCTCATCCTACCGGAAATCTAGATAGTGTGATGCCGATGCAGTACACGTCGGAATCGGAAGAATTTTGGGTGTAACGCGTATTTTTTATTATTACAAGGAATATATATTTCATGGCTGATTCATTGAGTTCTCAACAGGCAGTTGGTTCGATCGAAACCAAGGGATTTCCAGCAGTACTGGCTGCTGCTGATGCCATGCTCAAAGCTGGACGTGTCACCTTAGTTGGCTACCTGCGCGCTGGTAGTGCGAGATTCACTGTCAACATCCGTGGCGACGTTTCTGAGGTCAAACAAGCGATGGCGGCTGGTGTAGACGTAGTTGAAAAAGTCTATGGCGGTACCCTAGAATCCTGGGTAATCATTCCCCGTCCTCATCCCAACGTTGAGCGAATTCTGCCAATTGGCTATACTGAAGAAGTCCAAGAATTCCGCGACCAAGTTGAAGGTCGAATTAGCTAATAGTTAGCGGGAGCTTCTGGATAGTCACTTGCCGCAAGAATCGACCAGCCGATTCTAGACAGGTCAGTTGTCGAAACTCACCAAGTTTTTCACTATCCACTGTCTTGAAAAGGTGCTCCACTTGCGGCGTTTTCATTCGGGGGTTCCCCCCGAATAAGAAAACGACAAGACGGGGAAACCTCAAGACCGCACTTTCCGCTATCCACCATTCACTATCCACTAATTTACATGAATGTTCACGCCGAAAGTGCCATCGGGTTAATATCCACTCGGAGCTTTCCGGCGATGGTGGGAACGGCAGATATGATGATCAAATCTGCCGATGTCACTTTGGTTGGATATGAAAAAATTGGTGGTGGATATTGTACTGCGGTAATTCGGGGCAGATTTCCCGATGTCAGATTGGCGGTGTCCGCAGGCGCGGAGATTGCCGAGCAAATGGGTGAATTGATTTATCAGTCAGTGATTTCTCGCCCTTCGCCAAATCTTAGTGCAGTATTGCCGATTAGCGATCGAATGCTAGCGCAAGTCGTCGGCAAAAGTAAGCTGACTAATTTAGCCATCGGACTACTAGAAACTCGTGGATTTCCGCCAATGGTGGGAGCAATGGATGCCATGCTCAAGACGGCGGATGTCCATGTTTCTGGCTATGAAAAAACTGGAGCTGGCTTCTGTACTGCAATTATTCGGGGGACAGTTTCCAACGTTACTTTTGCCCTCGATGCTGGCATGTCAGTAGCGGAGAGCATTGGTGAGCTGAGATCAATTATGGTGATTCCTCGTCCATTGGAAGATTTGGAGCGGACTATTCCCACCGCTAGTTACTGGCTCGAACAAGCTCTGGTGATCCCAGAA
>JANNBD010000337.1:0-11567 GCA_031385105.1 Chamaesiphon sp. OTE_78_metabat_374 | reverse complement strand
CAGACTAACTATGATTTCAAATACGATCGAGTGGATCTACATTTATCAAGTATGGATGTGCGATCAAAATTGATGACGGAATTAGAGAGCAAACCATTTGCCAAAATTGCTAAGATAGAAGTACGCGATCGTAATCTGGCTGATGGCTATAAATTTAATTTAGCTGACGATAGTTGGCTGTTAATTCGGTTTAGTGGCACAGAGCCAGTACTGAGACTATATTGCGAAGCAGCCACGATCGAGCAAGTACATCAAATCCTTGCCTGGGCACAGGATTGGGCAAAATCAGTTGAAGGTTAAAAGGTTATAAATCTAACTGGTAACTAATTTTTAATAGGAGCTAATCATGAACAAGTTAATTTATTTAACAGCGATTTCTACGGCGGTAATTTCCTTATTATTACCGAGCGCGGTGAGAGCGCAGAGTGTTTTTATTCAAGGTTTTCCCGCTGGTGGCTACTCCTCAACGACGATTTATATTCCTTCAACTGAGACAACAACCACCGTCGAACGAGTAAACTCAGACATATATCCTGGAAGTAGTACTGTGACTACCTCCACAACGACAACATCTACAGGTGGCGGTTTTCGCAGTCGTCGCCAGCAAGGACAATCCACGGTGATTTTTCAGAACCTCAATCCTCGCAATACGCAAGTTAACTGCACCACTTCAGTGATTGGTAGCCCAATTCCCAGTCCAGTAGCACTAAACTCAGTGACGGGTGGACTCTGCCGTTAGGTTTAGTGGAGGAACTGAGCGATTGATATTAGAATACGCTTTTTGTTAGTCAGCGGTTAAAACCGCCGCTAGTGATGCAAAGTCCGCCTACGCGGACTGATATGAGACAAGAAATTAAGCTAACCGAACCGTATTAAGTGATATTAGAAGTTGCGATTCTCGATATTAAGGCTGGTTTAACTGCTGAATTTGAAGCTGCTTTCAAAGTAGCTTCAGCGATCATTGCGGCAATGCCAGGATATAATTCCCATGAACTTCAACATTGTGTAGAAAATTGCGATCGATATATTTTGCTGGTACGCTGGCAAAAGTTAGAAGATCATACTGTTGGATTTCGCCAATCGCCAGAGTATCAAGCGTGGCGTTCCCTATTGCATCACTTCTACGATCCATTCCCGACGGTAGAGCATTATCAAATGGTGCTAGAAAATCATAGCTAGTGCCTATGCTCTCGATACAAACGTAAGCCGAATTCACCTGCTGGAGTCGATCGACAATTGCGAATATCAGCTTGCATTTGGGCGGGTAATAAATCTAGTGATGTCGATGGGGTGTACTGTTCGGCGGGTTGAAGAATGGGTACAGCGAGAGCGGCGAACGTAATATCGATTGCCGAAAATCGATCTCCTAGTAAGTATTTGCGCCCATCTGATAATACCTCGGTGACTCGATCAAACACCCCAATAATTTCTTGATAAGATTTAGCCGCAGATGTTGAGGTGATCCGATAATTTTGGCGGATGATGGGTTCGACTTTCGGAAAAATCAGCGGGTACAGCAGCTTTTGCCAAAAAGGTACACCATAAGTCCAGCGCGGGTAGAGAAGTTCACGGGTAAGTACGTGAGAATAGCCCCACTGGCGAGTACTTACGCCCAAAGTCAGGTTAAATAGTGTTTCTAGTTCAGTGCTCAGTTCCTGTAATGCGGGATTAGGAGGATAGAGCTTTCCTGGATAAAGTGTGTCTAGATACCGCAAAATCTCCGTAGAATCCGTCTTGATGATCGAATCGGCAACTAATACTGGTACAGTCGTTACGCCATATTTCTGCACTGCTCCACGGTGAAATGGCGGCATCTGCGGTGATTCTTGAAAAGGGATCTTGAGATAGTCTAGTGCCCACCTGACTTTTTCAACGTAATGGCTAACTGGAATAGTAATTAGTCGAAAGTTAGTCGGCATGGCTAGATCCTTCGTAATTGGCGAGTTGTATGCAATTATTTATATTCTACCAATCGATCGGGTATTGGTATACTCACATCTTGAACCAATTCATCGATACTATTACTGCGATAACCCCAGGGCGGGCATGAAGCGGCGTTTTTATTCTCCTGGGGGAGAGGGCTTCCGCCAACGGGGGTTCCCCCCGAATAAGAAAACGACAAGACAGCACCGCCTTTACAGGTTAACGGTGGCGGAAATAGCTTTCTGCAATCCTTCCTTAATGAGAATGAAAAGTCAATTAATAATTAATTAATTATTTGAGCTGCTGTCGATTTTGACGACGTTGCTCGATGATTTGCTGAAGTTTGACGCGCTGTTCGGGAGTAAGAATCTCGCGAATTGCTAATGTTTGTTCAAAATTAGTATCAGCAATTTCACGTTGCAGCGATTGAACCTGCTGACGTTTTTGTCTAATTTGATCGGCACTCGCATTTCCTTGAATTAATTGATTTAATTCCTGTTTATTTGTCTGTAAAATTTTGCGACGTTCTTTAGTTTTACCTTGAGCATCTTTTCGGAGTTGCTGAAGTTTCTGGATCTGCTCGCTTGAGAGATTAAGTTCTTTGGTAAGGTTGCTCAGATTTCCAGCCGGAATTTTTAAGTCACTATTGGACGATCGATTATTTTGGCTGAGTAATAAATCTGCCCGTGCGGGTAAAGTCGTCGCAATTGATAATAAGATTGATAAGCTTGTCAGTAAGCGAAAGCAAAACATCATAATTAAACCTAGTATAGTAACTCTTCAGACGGGGAATGAATTGAGAAAGTTCGTCTAATTAAGATCAAAATTAATGTATTAAAACAGATCTAAATCCAAATCTACTAAATCTTCATGATCTGTCGAGTCTAGTTTAGAATAGTTAGTTAAATTGGGCGCGTGAGCTTCGAGAAAAAGATTTAGTTGATCCAGTTCGGCGATACTCGGTTCAGGTGGATCGATCATCCGAAGAATTGTCACACTAGCAATTCCAGTTATAATTAGCCCAATCGCACCAATCATACATCGCTGCCAAGCGGGTGAAAATCTTGGTTGTGGATGAGCAGGTAGAAGATCGACCTCTAGCATTAATCGATCTTCTAGTTCTGGTGCTTCTGGTGGTGCAATCGAGCGATTTTGGCGTAAGAAATTAGTTAGTTTAGATTCTTGACCGGGAGAGTTATTCATCGTCTTTGATTGATAATTAAATATGATTAGGCTGCGATTTTCTAATATTAACTAAATCTGGATTCCCGTGTTCTCTAAAAATTTTCGCATTCCACTGCGTGCATGAAATAACCGAGATTTTACCGTACCGACTGGAATTTTGAGAATTTCTGCTACTTCTTTTTGGGGCAGTTCTTCTAGGTCGTGCAGTACTAAAACTGATCGATGATCTGGACTCAAAGAACTTAATCCTGCCCGAACCAACTCTTGATAATGAAGCTGGAGCAGATCGGGATCATCGTGTTGAGTAGTAATACTTTCGGCGATAATTTGCAGCCGCGATCGATCTTGAGCTAGAGTTTGACGACGATCCGATGCGACATTCCAAGCAATCCGATATAACCATGTTGAAAATTGAGCACTCTGGCGAAATTTGGGCAACCCTTTCCATGCCCGTAAAAATACTTCTTGCACTAAATCGTCCAAACTAGTTGGATCGCAAAGCTGGTAAATAATTTGACGAACGCGAACTTGATGGCGACGATATAAGATCCGAAAACTATGGCGATCGCCGTCAATAATACAGCGTTTGACCAATAGATCATCAGTCATCAATTCGATCGAATTACTCACTCCTAGTACCATCTGCTTAAAACAATAAAACTAGTGCTGTCATAACCAAGGGCTTTTTAACAGCCCTTGGTTGTGTCCTGTCAGTTAATTGTGCTTGTAGTTGTAGATCGTCTTAGAACTCTGATTAAGACGGTGGTTGAGGCGGTTTCTTTCAGCTTGAGTCAGTTTACCACCACTGCGGATCGCCCGAAGTCTCGCAGCTTCAATATTATCTTCCCGTCGATCGATTCGGCGAAATTCTTTCGGTGAAATGGAGCCATTTTTAACGCCACGATAAGTTCGATGCTCTTGATGATTAATTCGATTTTGGAACGATCCAGCCTGAGCAGCTAGCGGCGTAAGTATCAATAAGCCAGTTAAGATTGAAATAATTGATTTATTCATGACGAAACTCCAGTAATTTATTTGTCTTCTGGATTATTAGACAGACAAAGCTCGATCGAGGTTCAATCTTGAGCTAATATTATTTGGGTTGAAGATTGAGCAATTGCTACAGTCACAAATTTAGCTCCAGTACCAAGCTGAAATTTTTGCTTGGTTACTAATAAAATATTTGTTCGCGCTGCACACAGAGCCGCTGCTTCCGCCACACTGACAGTCCCGACTAATGCAGATACTCGTGGCGACGGATTGCTGACAACAACGAAATTCAGCCATTCTGGGCTGTAAATTTTTAAAAACCAACCCGATTCGCGACAATATTCAATCAATCCTGGCTCATTTGCCTTGCGATCGAGTGTTGCAAGTCCCGCAACTGTGGCAAGATCTAGATTGTACTCGGTGAATACTGACTCGATCGCCCGTTGAATCGCCAGTTTCGAGACACCCCGCTGACATCCTATCCCTACCCACAAACCCATGTCGAATGAAGTCACTGGTAAAACACTCTATCTAGTCGGTACGCCGATTGGGAATTTGGGTGATATGACGATGCGGGGGATTCAGGTATTGCAAGATGTCGATACAATTGCCGCTGAAGATACCCGCCACACGGGAAAATTATTGCACCACTTCCAGATCAAGACACCCCAAATTAGCTATCACCAGCATAACGAACAACAGCGCATTCCTGAACTAACTAGTCAATTACAATCGGGCAAATCGATCGCCCTTGTCACAGATGCGGGGATGCCTGGAATTTCCGATCCTGGTTATCTGCTCGTGTCAGCTTGTGTCGCAGCCGGAATTAAAGTGATTCCAATTCCTGGAGTAACTGCGGTAATTACTGCCGTGAGTGCGTCAGGATTGCCCAGCGACAGATTTGGATTTGAAGGCTTTTTACCAGCCAAAGGGCAAGAACGCAAAGATCGGTTAGAAGGGGTGTCAGGAGATTCGCGCACTCTAGTATTTTATGAATCGCCCCACCGTCTACGTCAGACTTTAGCAGATTTTGGGACGACATTTGGGATCGATCGACAGATTGCCATTTGTCGAGAATTGACCAAACTCCATGAAGAATTTTGGCGCGGAACTGTGGGTGAATCGATCGAGCATTACACTAGAACCGAACCACAAGGGGAATACGTGCTAGTTTTAGCTGGTGCTCCTATCAGTCAGCCAACTTTGTCTAGTAAAGCGATCGAGCAAGCTCTCATTGAACTGATCCAAAATGGTACATCCCGTTCTCAAGCCAGCAAAATCGTCGCCGAACAGATATCCCAATCACGTCGATATGTCTATCAATTGGCACTAGCGATCAATCTTGACGCTGTGGATGAGTAACATATGTGAAGCTACTTCTGCATACAGTTCGGTAGTTGTCACCACATTTCAGACTTTTGTCTGACACTGATAAAAATGAAACAAAATCAGTCAATTCATCGAGATTGTTCAAGCTATCTCGATTTCCGGTGCGTTTGCTTTCTAAAATTAGATTTCGTCTAACTTCGTAATCGCATAAGACTGACGAAACAATACAAATACCTTTGGCGGATAAACCCAGTAGCCAACGTTCGCAATCTGCTGATTCGCCTTGTTTATAGGGATTAGTAATCAAACCAATAATCCCTGAATCCATCCACACAATTGGCATAGATTAAGAATAAAGTTTACTACCATCTGGTCTGTCGGCATCAATATTTTGTTTGAATCGTTCCCAAGCAGCGGCTCTAACTAATGATTCTTCATCGCTCATTGCTTCATATCTAGCAATTCTGACTTGCAGAAATTCTACAGCTTTTGGTTTAGCTAAGTCGGCGAGGCTGTATTGAGTTGGAGTGGAGATCTTTCGATCGTTAAAATATTTAGTGATGATGTCTAATATATTAGTTATCAAAAAATAGTGATGGAGAAACGTTGAAAAATGCTCCTAGTGCCTTAGCATGAGCTTTACTAATTCCCCGCTTGCCACTAAGCACCTCTGAAGTTACTCCTTGAGAACCAAATACTGGTAATAAGTCTTTCTGCTTTAGCTCTCGATCGCGTACCAATTCAGTTAAAATCTCTAGAGGAGTAGCAGATTTAAGTTGATAATACCGATCTTCAAAGCTTTCAATCAAATTCACCAATAGTCTGAGCAAACGCTCTTGTGCTGGGGATATTGCATCACCTAACCGCATCAGTTTAGTAACTGCTGCTAAGTAAAACTCATTCTCTTCTTCTGTTTCAATAATTTTGGGTTGTGTTTCTGCCAATAACTGGGCATATTCTCGATCTAATATAGCAGTTTTCATTTCCATAGATCTTTATTGTAATCTGCATGGGTTAAGATATCTCGGACAAAAATAGTACCGCTACGATAGTTGATTTCACCGATCAATCGATAGTGATTTCCTTTTATATTGAAAACCGTATAAATACCAACTAGATCGGCAGAAGGATATGCTTCCCTAAGTTCTACTAAGTTTTGCCACCCGGCTGCTTTGGCGATTCGATACCAAGTATCCAGTGCAGTTTCTGAGTCTGCATGAATCGCTACAAACTCAAGCAATCTTTTCCGGCTGATGATATGCATTTGCTTGAGAATACCCTACTGCAAACAGTATATCTCGTTTTGAGATTTAATGCCAAGTGAAATTTTTTAGCTTTACTACATTTAGACTTCGGCGTGAAACTATTTTTACGCCGAAGTCTTGAGATTGATGCCCAATAGTTGAGTATAAGCTCCCCGTGCTTGTGTCACGCCAATTGTTCTGTCAGCCGCTTCAATCATCGGGCGACGCAGACTCACTACCAAAAACTGGGCTTGATTGGCCTGCTTGCGAATCATCTTCGACAGGCGTTCCACATTCGCCCCATCGAGGAACATATCCACCTCATCGCAGGCATAGAAGGGCGACGGGCGGTAGCGTTGGAGAGCGAAGATAAAACTCAGCGCGGTGAGGGATTTCTCGCCTCCTGACATTGAGGAGAGGCGTTGAACTGGTTTACCTTTGGGGTGGGCGACAAGATTTAAACCGCCAGCGAAGGGGTTGGCGGCATCTTCTAATTGGAGGAAGCCGTCGCCGTCAGAGAGTTCAGCGAAGATATCTTGGAAGTTGAGGTTGACGGCATCAAAGGCTTTGCTGAAGGCTTGAAAGCGCAGGGTGGTGAAGTTTTCGATGCGGAGCAGGAGTTCCATACTTTCGGCTTCGAGGGTGCCGAGTTTATCGCGAAACAGAACCTATTGCTGTAATTAAGCTACTACCACGAGAATTAGAACAGAAGAATAGAGAATTAAAGTTTCAGAAAGGTTCTGACGATCTTGACTATTTAGAATATTCAAGGTTGGAAGTTATGTGCGATCGAACTGTTGCACTAATTAGTCACGAGAATACACCGATTCCTGGAACCGATATTTGTGTCGCGTCTGATCAGTTAGATATAGTATCGATTCTGATAAACACGATAGACAGGCTACAGCTACAGGATCGAGATCTATCATGGGTTCATCCCGATTATGAGCAAGAATTTAAACGATCGCTAAAAAGTAACCAAAATTTAGTCGCGTAGGTGAATTGATGAGCTAATTTATTCGATCGAGTCGAATTAGCAAAGGCTCTATTGCTACTTAAAACCAATGCAGAACAATCATTCTCATTACAACCCTTCAACCTTGTGACATTCACTACAATCCTGAACATATTAAGATAAGTAGTATCTTCACCGCACAGCTTCTCATGGGTAACTTTAATGACTTTACTGCTCACGGATGCGAAGTAATTAGGGAATTAGGAGCCAATCGTGGAGCGGGGAGGATTGCATATTTAGCACGAGAGATCGATTCGGAACAGTTAGTAGTAATTAAGCAGTTTCAGTTTGCTCAGGGTTCGGGTTGGGATGGGTATAAAGAGATCGATCGAGAGGTTAAGATTCTACAGCAGCTAAAACATCCAAATATCCCGCGTTATCTGACGAGTTTTGAAACGCCACAGAGTTCCTGTATCGTGCAGGAATATATCGACGGAAAACCCCTATCAGAAATCATCTCGAACCAGCAATTATACACGCCAGAGCAAGTAAAGGAGATCATTCTCAAGTTACTGGAAGTATTAGTCTATCTCCAAAAGACGTTTACAGATCCGGTGCTGCACCGCGATATTAAACCTGCGAATATTTTGATAGATAGTTCCTGTGAGCCTTATCTAATTGATTTTGGTGGGGCAAAAGTCAGTGAAGGTGCAGGTGGTTCGACAGTATCTGTCGGTACTCTGGGTTTTATGCCACCGGAGCAGCGGTTTTAACAGTTTAATAAAACAACTGATATCTATAGTTTAGGCATGTCGATCGTGTGTTGGTTAACGAGAACTGAACCAACGGAAATGTATAACATCATTAATATGGGCACTAATCAAGTCATGGGCTTGAGAGAGTTGCTATCGGCTTATAGTTTGCGTTTTGTCGATTGGCTGGAAAAAGTCGTTCAACCCGATCCAAAGGATCGATATCCTGATGCTGAAGCTGCTTTTAATGCGTTTAAACCGCTGTATGTGAAGCGAGTACCAGAAGCGATCGTTAGTAGCTCTGTTGTGGAGTTTACAGCAAGTAAATTGGGCGAACGGATTACTCAAACATTAATGGTGCGGAATAATGTACCGGAGACGGTTTTAGAAGGTTGGTGGGAAGTTGCACCGCATCCGAGCGATCCACCACATACGCCGAATTCTCATGCGTGGATTTCGTTTGGATCGAGGAAGTTTTCGGGGAATGCTAATGAATGTTCGATCGTCGTCAATACAGATAAGTTGATGGCTGGTAAGGTTTATAACCGAAAAATATTACTGCATTCAAATTCCTCAGAGAAGATAGAAGAATTAGATTTAACAGCCAGAACTGCTGAGGTTCCAATCCAGTCAAATGATTTAAATTGGAATAAACTGATATCATTTTTCCTAATCACCATAATAATTACGGCAGTTATTTCAATGACTGTATTTGGATATGGGCTTTATGGCAGACAACAGGCAGCAAAAGTAGCGATAGCGATTATTTGTGTGATATCTTTTATACTTTTCGGATTAATTTCAGGCATGAATAGCAATCAAGAGTTAAAGATCGAAGAAATAGCTTTAACAGTACTTTCTGGTTTTTTTATTACACTCTTTTTCGTAAGTGGATTCCAAGGGATCTGGTTCCCTGCTGCCATAACTTCAATATCAGTATTAACGAAAATACTTGTGTATCCAATTATCAAACGCAAGAAACTAGTTAGTAAATATCGTGATTTAGAAGAGGGATTGATTAAACCATAGCATCAAATTTAATTTTCATCCATTTAGATCAAACCAGGCTATCAGATCGCTAACTTGGGTAAAATCTAAAGCCGCATCATATAAATCTTCTAACTGCTTTAAAGATAACTCCATCACCTTTGCTAGCACATCTGCTGACACAACACCTACACGTTTATTTAACAAACGCAGCACAAAGTCTTGCCGACCATTAATTTCGCCTCTCTGTTCGCCAATTTGTTCGGCTGCTTGAAGCTTCTCTAAATACAAAGGCGATAATTGCATAATTAACTCCTGCTCTTCTGGTTCAATTGTTTCTCTTGCTTCCAGGATAACTTTTAGATTACCCAGCAAATCCAAAGCATTATTTCGATAGGGATGCTCATCTGGTAGTGCAGCCACTTCTTGAATGGCGTGTGCCTGTACTTTGCCCTTCCCCAATAGTCTAACCCATAGAGTTGTCAGTGTCTTGGGTAGTTGATGAATGACAATGATGCCTGTCTTGAGAGTTGGACTCAGTAGATAGACACCCTCACCCCACTTGTCTAACTCTAATTGAGCACCAAGTCCCTCTAAAATTTGGGCAGATAGTGTGGGTGTCAAAATCCAGAGGTTTGGTAAAACATCATCGCCTAGTTCGGCTTGTGGCTGTCTTTTGGCTTCTCTGAGTAGATAGCTGTGCAAATCATATAACTTCGACATGCAAGCGCGAATTTGCGGCACTTTTACTGAATTGCGATACGGTTCAAATATAACGGTGTTTTTTGCACATTCCGCTAGTATGCCTAATTCCTGAATGGGTGAAAGTTTGGGGTCGGGAATGAAATAGACATCCACTTCCCGAACTTCACCACTAATTTTCAGAGAGGTTTGAACTTGTCCCAATGGCGATAGTAATGACTCTAGAAAATCTTTCGCAAACTGGTCATGTGGGAATCTAGTCATAAGGTATGCTGTAAATTTCGACCTGTATTCAGACTAGCAAATAAGATGCATTACGCCGAAGTCTTGAGATTGATGCCCAATACCTGAGTATAAGCTCCCCGTGCTTGTGTCACGCCGATCGTCCTGTCAGCAGCTTCAATCATCGGGCGACGTAGACTCACTACTAGAAACTGGGCTTGATTAGCTTGCTTGCGAATCATCTTCGATAGGCGTTCCACATTCGCACCATCCAGGAACATATCGACCTCATCGAAGGCATAGAAGGGCGACGGGCGGTAGCGTTGGAGAGCGAAGATAAAACTCAGCGCGGTGAGGGATTTCTCGCCTCCTGACATTGATGAGAGGCGTTGAACGGGTTTACCTTTAGGGTGGGCGACGAGATTTAAACCGCCAGCGAAGGGGTTGGCGGCATCTTCTAATTGGAGGAAGCCGTCGCCGTCAGAGAGTTCGGCGAAAATATCTTGGAAGTTGAGGTTGACAGCATCAAAGGCTTCGCTGAAGGCTTGGAAGCGCAGGGTGGTAAAGTTTTCGATTCGCAGCAGGAGTTCCATGCTTTCGGCTTCGAGGGTGCCGAGTTTGTCGCTGAGTTCTTGGAGGCGGTTGTTGGTTTCTTCGTAGGCTTCGAGGGCGAGCATGTTGACGGGTTCCATTCCTTCCATCCGTTTCTGGAGCAGGCGGATTTGGGATTGGAGGGAGGCGAGATATTCGTCGGTTTGGGATTCGGGTGAGAGTTCGGGGAGTTCGGCGGGGAGTTCGGTGCGTTGGGTGGCGATTTGGACGATCAGGTTGTCGATTTCGGTTTGGCGTTGCTGTTGGAGTTGGGTGAGTTTTTGCTGTTCCCACTGGAGTTCTTGGAGGTTGAGCTGGAGTTGACGCAGTTTGGCTTCGGCTTTGTCGCGTTCTTGTTTGTCGGTGCCGAGTTCTTTGTCGAGGATGACTAGGGCGGCTTTGGTGGCAGTGATTCCGTCGTTAATTACGGTTATTTTAGTTTGAATGTCGGTGAGTTTGCGATCGAGTCCCCCAATCTGTTCGATATATTCGCTGGTACGGCGTTGATTTTCGGAGATTTTTTCGGTTAAGATACTGCGTTGACGATCGATCTCTTGGAGTTGCTGTTCGACATTGGTGAGGGCTTGTTGACGCTGTTGGAACTGTTGTTCGATCGATTTAATCTCGGTTTGGATCGCTTGCCAATCGCTGTGTACGCCCGATTTTTCGAGTTCGGCTAGTTCGGCG
>JANNBD010000333.1:0-4330 GCA_031385105.1 Chamaesiphon sp. OTE_78_metabat_374 | reverse complement strand
CAATTGCGACCCCCAGCCAACCAGCCGCCGAGCGTTACCACCCAAGGAATATGAATTCCCTCCCGTCCACCAAAGACGGGATTGGCATTATAAATCTGCAATCCACTGGTAATCATCCCAAATAGACTAATCAAATTCACCCAATGAAAGATTTTAACGATCGAAGGTTGTCCAAGCGGTGATTTTTTAACGATCGTTGACATATTGACTTGACTACTAACCTCGATCCTACTCCCCAATTATCCTCATAAATCACATAGGATTGCTATAGTATCGATGCTCTATCAGTAAAGCTCTGCCGAAAGATCAAATGTCCAAAAATATGTGGTACGCCGTCGAGTTTAGTAACGCAGTTTTAACCAGTCCCAGATATCTCAAGATCCTCGGCAAAGAATTAGTACTATATCGTACCAGCGATGGTCGGATCCACGCGATGAACAACGCCTGTATCCATCGTGGTGCAGCACTTTCCCAGGGGAAGATCGCCCAAAACTGTATTGTCTGTCCCTATCACGGTTGGCACTATCAACCTGATGGTGCCTGCGTCAAAGTCCCCTCCCAATCAACCACCATTGTCATCCCCAAAGCGGCGAGAATGACTACCTATCCAGTGCAGGACAAACATGGCTGGATTTGGTTGTATTTGGGTACTGGAACACTATCAGAGCTGCCTGATCTAGCCAATTTCCCTGAAGCAGCGTCCGCCAATCTGCGATCGATTCAGGGTGAATTTAATTGGAATGCCAACTATGAGCGAGTCCTCGAAAATGGACTCGATTTTGCTCACGCCCCCTTTGTCCATGCGGGAGCATTTGGCAATCCCGATCTGCCAGAAATACCTGAACTAGCGATCGAAAATTATCCTGGTGGCGCGAGTGCTACAGTGAATCTAGCAGCCACTCCACCCAAGGGACTATGGAAGTTTTTAGTAAAAGGTGAACGCGCCCCAATCAAAACTCGCACCGGATTTTTCTTGCCAAACTTAACATTTCTAGAGGTTTATTTACCCTTTGGGCAGTTAACAATTTGGACGGCACATGTACCGATCGATCTTCAAACCACCGTAAGTAAATGGATTAATTTTCGTAACTTTTTCACAGGCAAATGGGCTGATGGAGATACCTACAAGCGCACAATTAAAATCTTTGAACAAGACAAACCAATTGTCGAATCGCAACGTCCACAGCTCATTCCCACCGACCTGAATACCGAGCCATCAGTAGCCGCAGATACACTTCAGATTCAATATCGCAAACTTTCTCAGTAAAAATACTGACTAAAAGCCGGAACAATTTTCGACTAACGACTATCTTCAATTATGTGAGAATTATAAAGAATTTAGATATTGGTAATGTAAGTTACAGTTATGTTATTTTGTCATGTCATAATGGAAACATCGAAGAAAAAGGTAAATAATCAGCCCATGTAAACCAAGGAGGAACTATAGCCATGATCGAAAAAACTATTTTAGCGATCGCCATCACATTTTCACTATACTTGAGCATCGAGATCAAACCAGCACCACGGTTTGTGGGGATGGAGATCGATGCCCAGTTAGATACACTCAAAAAACCTCAGGCACCAATATTTCTGATGTTGTAAGCCGAGAGCGTCGGGATTGACAACGCATATATCGACAGGCGATCTGATTCTGTTAAAGTTAGGATACATATAATATCCTTAAGATCGTGTCATATATTCGTGCTTGTCTCCGCCAAATATTGTTATTGTCACTGGTGATCGGGATTTCCCTGGGAAGCTCTGCTCTCCCCGCTAGAGCTACCGCTGTCTACGAAATTCCGGCTGTGTCCGCAGGTGTGCCGACGTGGATTGTCGATAAAGCTGAAATATTGAGTTTAGCTACTAAAAGTCAAGTCAAGGGTACATTAGAACAACTTGCCAAGGATAGTGGCAAAGAAGTCCGCTTTGTCACTATCCATCGCCTCGACTATGGCGATACTATCCAAATTTTTACTGATAAAGTATTCAAAAAGTGGTTTCCCACGCCAGAAGATCAAGCCAATCAAACGCTGATTGTCTTGGATAATGTCACAAACACAATCGGAATCCAAACTGGCACCGAAGTCAAGCCCCTGTTGACTGAAGCAATCGCTAATAGTATCCTCACCGAAACGATGGCAATCCCATTGCAAAATGGCAACAAATATAATCAAGCCTTTGGAGATGGTGCCGATCGACTAACCGCAGTATTATCAGGAAAAGCCGATCCTGGGCCACCAAAAGTGATCGTTACCCCAGAAGCTGGCAGAACCTATCTCAAAGCCGAAGAAACCGATGCCAACCGCACGAATTTCCTAATTATCGTCATTGGGCTTTTAATCGCCGCGACGGTGATTCCGATGGCAACTTGGTGGTGGTATCAGAATCAGGATTAAATTGGTGGATGGTGGATGATGAATGGTGCCCACCATCTAAGCCGTAGATCTGTAGATCTGTAGGTTGGGTTGAAGAATGTTGGCGGAGCCTCTCCCTTGGGAAACAACCCAACACACTTAACCAAAGGCTCACACAACCCAACAATGAATAGCAGTAAGCTGAGATCTATTGTTGGGTTTTGCTTCGCGCAACCCAACCTACAATCGCTAATCCTGAATATATTCGGCTCCTGACAACAACGCAATTTCGGCACGGGTAAATTCTCGCCCCAAATAAGCCGCATGATCCAACATCGTCAGTAGACAAGGTTCGGCTTCTTCGATTACCTTTACACACAATTCCTTCGCAGTTCTGCCCGTGAATAAAGTAGTGCTAGTGCGGGGGACGCTGCCTTTAGCGCAGATCACTTTACCAGTTTCAGGGTCAACCGCTAGACCGCGATCGTCGATCACGTTAGTATAATGCTTGGCGCAAATTAATCCAGCTTCTCGATCGACATAAATAATAAAGTATCCCTCAGGATCGAGATCGATATGTCGATTGGACAATTTATGATCGATCGCTGTTAAATCCTCAGTTAATAAAGTCATATCCTTGACATAAAACGATCGTATTTAGATCTAGACTAACCGATCTGTCTAGAGTTTGGATAGTTTTAGATTCAAATCATCGATCTTTTGTCACTAAATACGATCAATTGCGACTAATTTTGCTCGGCTCAAATCAAAGCAGTGAGCCTATACTTTCGACTTTCAACCTTCAACTTTCAACTCCGGCATTGCTTTCATTGGCAAATCTTGGTTGATTGAGACAATTGCCTCTAGTTGCAACTCGTTTGATTCGATAAAGTGATCGCGTAAAATTCGACCGAATCGGGGATGATAAAACCGATGCAGACTATAATTCGCTGTCGCTGGAAAGCCCCGCCGCTTCTTGTGTCTACCGCCTGCACCAGGATCGAAAGTCTTGATCCCGTTTTGGATTGCCCACTCGATCGGGGTATAGTAGCAAGCATCAAAGTGGAGACAATCTATATCCTCACTGCTGCCCCAATATCGACCATACAATCGATCGCCTTTAGTAATACAAAAAGACATCCCCATCGGAGTCTCTGGATCCGCGCCCATCGCCGTCACAAACACCACCCGATGGCGATAGTTGGCATGAAGCTGCTCAAAAAATTCGGGAGTCAGATACTTGCTCCCCCACCAGCCAAACTTATCGCAGGTATCCGCGTAAAAAGCATACATCTGAGCAAATAACTGGGGCTGAATTTGATCACCCGTCACGGTAGTGAGATCTAATCCACCCTCGCGAACTGACTTGCGTTCCCGTTTAATATTCCGCCGTTGGTTGGCATTAAAATTCCCTAAATAACCATCAAAATTCTGGTAATCACCATTTTGCCAGACATAATTGTGGTTGATCCAAATACTATAACCATACTCCTGCATCTGCGATCGCCATTCGGGATCTACATATAAAAAATTGCAGCCAGACAGCTTATGCTGGATACAAAAATCGTCAATTGCACTTACCATTAACTCAGTAATCGCCGCCTCATCTTCACTCGGATCGATCGCAAATCGATAGCCCTCAGCCGGAGTAATCGGACTCATCCCCACCAACTTGGGATAGTAACGAATTCCCATTCGCTGCGCTAATTCTGCCCACTGATTATCAAACACAAACTCGCCATAACTATGCCCCTTCACATATAGCGGAGCCGCCCCAATCAATGCAGATCCTCGCCATACCGTTAAATGCGTCGGTAGCCAGCCAGTCTCCGCTGTAACGCTGCCCGAAGTCTCCAACGTATTCAACCAGTCCCATTCCAGAAATGGAGTCTTCAACGGCATAAATAGCGCGTCCCAATCAGCTTGAGGGATGTCTGCTAAATGATTAACCCAGCGGATCTGACAGGATGATAGAG
>JANNBD010000332.1:0-4873 GCA_031385105.1 Chamaesiphon sp. OTE_78_metabat_374 | reverse complement strand
AGCTGCTCGGCACGACGACGAGAAGCAATGCCCCATTGAGATAGGATTTTTTGGAGTCTTACAGTCATTTAGAGGGTAGAGGGTAGAGAGTGGAGGGTAGGGTTCGGGCAAGTTCTAGTCAATAAATATTTGATACGTCCACCTAGTATTCACCAATAACTGGGAACTATACACAGTATCTTTGGTAAAATACCTTAAATAAATGTTACGGGTTGGAATTACTCAATTGACAAGTCAAACTAGAGGAATTGTGGGTTCGGTGCTTGCTCCTGCTTGTCGAGTATGGTTGCGATCGCAAGTATCCCACGTAGACGACATTCAGGTAGACATTGCGGGGGGAAGTCTCCAAATCCTCAGTGGGACGATTCCACGGGTCGCTGTGGGAGCTGTAGGGGCAGTCTATCAGGGATTATCGCTGGGATCGATCGATCTGATCGCTGAGAATATTCGGATCAATCTCCCCCAAGTACTCAAAGGTCAACCACTGGGACTACTCGAAGCGATCTCCGTCACCGCCAATGTGAAATTTAGCGAAGGTGATCTCCAGGCTTCTCTGTCAGCACCATTACTTTCTCAGGCAATTACCGATCTGTTCACCCAGATTTTGGGTGCAAACTCGCACCAATCTAATTTGGTGATTGAATGGACTCACGTTCAAATTGCCCCTCAACAATTGGTATTGCAAGGAAATTTAACCACTGAGGAGCACACCGTCCCGATCGAGCTTTCAATGGGGATCGCCATCAAAGATGGTCAGATCCTACACCTCAATCCGCTCAAAATTATCTGCTCGCTCGATCTTCCTGGCAGCAATATTACCAGCCATTCGATCAATCTTGGTGATGATGTGAATATCACCCAGCTTCAGCTTGCTGCTGGCGAACTGCTCTGTCAAGGCGGGATTTTGGTTAATCCCTAGAGCCCAAAAGCCTAAAGCCTAAAAACCGACCTAGCAATCTTAAACGTTGCTCGAAGAGCGCGAATTCGATCGACCGTTGCCAATTGTTGCTGATAGATTTGCTTCAGGTGCTCAAACTGTCTGCGACTGGTAGCAATGCTGGCGGCAGATGCTGGAGTATTAGTTGAGAGCAGATCCCAGGCATTCAGACATCGATCGCAAAAATTGGTCAACCCAATTATCTGCCGCCGAATGCGGATCGTCCAAACGGCGAGTGTGAAGATCACGATCGCAAGCACACAGTTACAAAAAGTGATGGCGATGACTAAATCCATAACTTGTGGCTAAAACCAGTAACAACAGCACTTTCTCAATCTATCTCAAAAAAGTTTGGAAATCTACTTGCCAAGTTGAGAAGTATGGTGATATTATTGGTTGAGTGTGAAAAAACACCAAATAATCCTCGGTAGCTCAGTGGTAGAGCGATCGACTGTTAATCGATTGGTCGCAAGTTCGAATCTTGCCCGGGGAGTAAACCATCATTGTGAAATATAAGTGTGAGGTTAAACAAATTTAATTTGTTTCGGGCCTTGTGCAATTTTTGGTGATCATCTCATGTTGATGAAACAATCTGTCCGAGCGATCGGTCTTGGAAACTTATAAACAAAGTTTAAGTCTAAGTCAGTATCTTGGGAATATTTTGCTCGATCGACAATCAACACCCAAACTTTAGTTACTTGGGTGAAAGCATTATTGCCACTAGCTTTTTTTCAATATTACATGATGCATAAATTATCGATTCTGCCCTTTTTTGCTGCCATCATCAAGCAATCTGACTGGAGCCAACCACTGCGAAGAATCGCCATGATCGGGATCAGTTTACCGCTAGCGATCGCACCGACCCTAGTACAAGCGTTACCTGAACCGCAAATTATCACCAAACTCCAGAAAACCCCCGTTTTCACAATCACTAATCAAACTGGGAATTTTCTTCAGCAGAGCACAGGCACTGGTGCAAATGCTCGGTTAGCTACTCCAGTATTTATGGAATTGAAAGATGCTGTGACCTTCTTGGGAAAAGTTAAGAAAGAACAGCCCCAAAATAGTAAAGTCGCTCAAATTACGATCGTGCCACTGAGTGAAGTTTACAAACTGCAAATTGAAGCAAAGAAAAAGTCTGCAAATATGAGCTTTGTCTTTGTACCAGCAATCCAGCAACTCAAAAATGCCTTGGCGATCGAGAAAAAAACATATAAGCAAAACACACCTTATCTCGTACCACTATTCGTGATTGCGATCGAAAAAAACAAGCAGTTTGTGACAATTCAAAGAAATAATGTGACATCCTTATTCTTTGATAAAGCAGAAGCTCAACAGTCATTAAGCCTGTTCAAAAAGACTGATCCAAAGCTATCAGCACAAGCAAGAATTAAAGTTTACTATCTCCAGAATGTCCTTGATGATTTTGCGACACGTGATTATCCAGGTCAAGCGCAACTAGCACTGATACCTTCACCTGAAAGTAGAGAAAGCGTTCGCAAATTGCAAGCAGCTCAAACTAAATCGGCTCCAGCACCAACAACAACCACGCCCAAAAAGTAGGTGGATTTAGTAAAAATTACTGGACAAGAACTGTGGCTCTGGCGGCGGTGGGCGATGAATATCGCCACAACGAATGGAGTAAGCTTGCGAGAGGTTGATTGGTTGCTCAAATCTGTCGCCGAGCTAGATCGTTTGACCTTACGGCTAGAATCAATTGCAGACGATCGATTAATCGAGATTTCTATGCCGCTCGACAGGTTGTCTGGATTATGGATCGATCGAGTCGAGCAGCGCAAGCCAGTTCAGTACCTGGTAGGGAAGACATTCTGGCGAGATTTTGAGCTAGTAGTCTCACCAGCAGTACTGATTCCTCGTCCTGAAACCGAATCAATCATTGATATTGCCCTCGCTGCAAGTAGTAGTCTTCAACAGCAGGGAATTTGGGTCGATTTGGGAACGGGAAGTGGCGCAATTGCTATTGGATTGGCAAAGATGTTGCCAACAGCGAGTATTTTTGCTGTCGATACTAGTGCCGAAGCTCTAAATATTGCCCAGGCTAATGCAACTCGACTAGACGTAATAGACCAAATCAACTTTAGTCAAGGAAACTGGTGGTCATCTCTACCCCAACTCAAGGGTAAAGTCGCCGGAATGATTTCTAATCCGCCCTATATTCCCTCTACAGAGGTATTGCGACTACAGACCGAAGTTGTAGATCATGAGCCACACCTAGCTCTAGATGGTGGTTCTGATGGCTTAGATGCCATTCGCCTGCTGATTGATACTGCTCCCGACTATCTCCAACCTGGGGGCATCTGGCTGATTGAAATGATGGCAGGACAAGGGGCAGTTGTAGTGGAGTTACTGGCGCAACAGGGTAGTAATTATACTGATATTGAAATTATCAATGATCTGGCTGGATTCGATCGATTTGTCCTAGCGAGATTGCGAGTATGAGAAGATCGGAAAATTGCACCCAAAACTGTTCTCTAGAGACTGTCGATAGATCGAGCGTATTGTTGTATCAATCTATCTAACTTGTAGTAGCTAACGAATATCTACTTCAATCCAAGATAGTTTGCACGATCCTGCTCTAAAATCGGAAAGAAATTCACTTGTACTCCTGAAACGTGACAAGGAAAATATTCTACTAGCAGAACTGAGAGGTTTCGATCTGATAAATATTGAGAATTTACTGTTAGCGAAAGTTATCGAACAACAGCAATTACCTAATGCCAACATCGCTAGAGATTTAGCTGCAATTGATAAAATCCAGCAGTCGATCCAAACTCAATCATCTTTAATCGGACAAGTACTAAGCCGGATTGGAGAACGTAAAATAGCTGGTTTAGCCCAGCATCTAGATAAAATCCCAACTGGATGGAGTAACAATTTATTTGGGCGCGAACGCTATCAAAAAATGTCTACGGCGATCGAAAGTGAATCGCTTCATACAAGTCGAGTTTTTCAAAGTCCAGATCTATTTAATCAATTATTTATCCCTAAATCAAATCCGCTCCAATCTATTCCAGGATATTATCAGCTATCGCAGCCTCGGATTCGACTAGGTGCAATCGATCAAGATCGTCGAGTTAAGCAAGGTATCTCTTATTGGCAAAACCAAAATATCTGTCGCGCAACCGAGATGGATATGGATATGTTATTCTCACTATCATTTATCGGTCGAGATTATCAAATAGATCCACTTAGAAAAATGCTATATCAATATCCGAGAGTAGTAGTAAATGATTTAATGTGGGAAGAAAGTACTAAGATTAGACAAATCAAAGCTAAATTAGCCGCAGGGCAAAAAGCCGATCTAGTAGCTAAGGAATTTAAGGTTCAATCTCAAGTTTGTGATGGAGAACAATGGACAGCTACGGCAGCAGATGGAGCTGTAACGCTGGCTTTTAGTCATCTATCAGATCTACGGGCTGTGTTATACATTGATGGCTCCAATCTGCTTAGATCAACTTATAAGATTAAAACAATTGATAAGATTTAAAGATCGATCTAGGATTTATCTTGCCGTAGAGAACTGGTGGGGAGGGCAGGTTTGTATGAAGATAATTTGTCAGGATCGAAGATTATTTGCATAAACCTGCCCCTACAGATCCATGACTAGTACTTATGGTGGCTCGATTTGGAATATTACAGTCGATTGAGCTAAGATAATCCGACGCAGTTCCCGAATGTATTCTAATTTTACCAAACCTAAAATAAGTATGATTTAATTAAAAAAGGTATCAAATAAAACATAGATTGTGCGTAGAAAGCATAAATATAGAGTAGTTATACCAATTTAAATGATAGAGATGACAGATAGAGCATCCAAAATGAATGGATATCCGGTGATACCAGCAATAATTTCAGGAGTTAATTCAGCCAAGAGTTGACCTAACTTGATTTGAAGTTCTTCTAGGGTCTTGAAGG
>JANNBD010000330.1:0-5114 GCA_031385105.1 Chamaesiphon sp. OTE_78_metabat_374 | reverse complement strand
GAAGTCTATACAGAATTTGTTCAGCAGTATTGGAATTACGATAAAAATAGCGAACTTGATTTAGATCCGAAAGTGATTACGCTTGGAAGTAATAAAAAAGCTTGGTTTAAATGTCCCCATGATTTTAATGAATGGCAAGCAAGTATAGCTTCAATAATCAAGCAGCAGTGGTCTACAGGCAATACTGGTTGTAAAGTCTGTAATGGAACAGATGAAAGAAAGAAAGGCGAATGGGGTAAAGCAAATCCTATTAGTATTGAGTTTCCTGTCGAAGTTTCTAAATACTGGTTTCATCATAAGAATAATGAACTAAAACTAGATCCAATGCTAGTAACGACAGGTTCCAAAAAAGAAGCATGGTTTAAGTGCCCTATTGATGGACATGAGTGGCAATCAACTGTTACATCTATTTCAAAAGGATCTTGGGGAAAAGGTAACAGCGGTTGCCCAGCCTGTAGAGGTTTGATTGCAACTGAGAATACATCACTTGTTGCTTTATATCCTAAATATATAGATCAGTATTGGGATTATGACAAAAACAATGAACTTGGCTTAAATCCAGATAAATTCACTAGAGGCTCTAACAAAGAAGCATGGTTTAAGTGCCCTATGGATGGATACGAATGGAAGACTAGGATAGGTAGCATTACCAGACGTTCTTGGAATCAGGGTAATAGTGGCTGCACTCGTTGCTCTGGCTGGAACTTGGGTGCTATTCGTCAATTTGTAGCCAGTCTAGAAATTCACATTCCTAATCTGACTCAGGCTGAATTATATAAAATATTTGAGCAATCAGGTGTTTTAACTACCCAAAATGCTGAAGGACTTAAGATTGTCAAAGATATTATTAAAGGCAAGCTGACAGAGCAAAAGCTACGAGATGTGATTCAAGGTAAAGAATCTCAATCAGATGAATCTGAAATTGATTCAATCTACAACCTTAATGCTGATGCTGAAATACAGATTTCTGATACTGCCACATCATTAAATATCTCTTCTGAAGGAGCTATTGACTCTCAAGATGTTATTGATAAATCTGACGAACTACCAAAAATTAAAGTACAGAAAAGTCTGGAATTCCTGAATAGTAAAATTGTCGCTTCCGCCGACCAAGAAGCGATCGACTTTTTTATTGCTTCTAAACGGAATCGAATTTGGGCTGAAGTTTTTGAAGATGAATCTGCGGTTGAGGCTATTGAAGCTTTTACTGATGATGGTTATGGTCGCCAGGTGCGAGATCAATTTCTGGATGAATATTACCAAGCACGAGACATGGTGATTCCGTCTGGTTGGTCATTCCGCGTTAATGGTAAAGTCACACCGCCAAACTTAATGCAAAAGTTGGCAGCGGTACATTTACGCAGCCAGCAGCGAATGTTAAACCTCTCTTTGACTGGAACAGGTAAAACGATCGGAGGTATTCTGAGCAGCCGTATTATCGATGCTCATCTGACAGTTATCATTTGTCCTTTAGACACAGTACCGAATTGGCATAGTGAAATCAAAAATGTTTTTCCAGATAGTCGCGTGACCATCAAGAACTTCAATCCTCACTGGACAGATCTTGAGTCAGGACATCATTATATTCTCCTCAATCATGAAATGTTTCAGCAACCTTCAACTGCTGCTCATATTCGACAACTGTTGGGACGATATCAAATCGACCTGATTATTGTGGACGAGATTCATCGTTGCAAACAAAGGAGTGAAGATCCATCCAAGCGACGGCAGATGGTGCTAGCTTTGATTACCAATGCCGCCGAGCAGAACCCAGATCTTCATGTGCTGGGAATGAGTGCAACTCCTGTTATTAATAACCTCAAAGAAGGCAAAAGCTTAGTTGAATTAGTCACTGGTGTCGAACGATCGGATCTAGGTGAGAAGGCCACGATTAATAACTGTATGCGATTGCATCAGGCATTTGTCACTCTGGGAATTCGGTCTAAAGTTAAGCCCAAAATTAAGATCGATCGGGTGAATGTTCCAGTTGATTGTACTGATTTAGTCGATCGAATTAGGGAAGAAGGTACGTCAATTTTAAAAATGGAGCAAATCCTCACCAGTGCCAGGATTCCAGCTATTCTCAAAGAACTGCGTCCCAAAACGATCGTTTATACCCACTATGTTGAAGGTATCGTCGATCTGCTGACAGAGGCGATCGAAGCAGCAGGATGGACTGTTGGTTTCCACATCGGCGGAGACAAAAGCGGACGCGAACATTTTATCAATGGCTCTGTTGACGTTCTGATTGCCAGTAGTGCGATGGCTACTGGTGTTGATGGCTTTCAACGAGTGTGCGATCGATTAATCCTCAATATTCCACCTTGGACAAGTGCCGAACTAGAGCAGCTAGAAGGGCGACTCAATCGCCAAGGACAAGTTCATGATACGCTCACCATCCTCATGCCTGTAACTTATGGGCTAGATGACGGTGAACACTGGAGTTGGGATGAGGGACGTTTAGCTCGGCTCCAAAACAAACAGACTGTCGCTGATGCTGCTGTTGATGGTGTCATGCCTGAAGGTCAACTCCGTAGTGAATCTCAAGCATTTAGAGATCTGCGTCAGTGGCTAGAAAGATTGAAAACTGGTGAACAGAAATCAATTATTCGCCCGAAAATCTTTGTGCCGCTTCCAGATGTAGATCCTGTCGATAACCGACGACGTAATGTTCAGTATGGCGACTTTAGCCGAATGAATGCCCGTTGGAATACCAGCAACAGTGACACCACATACAAACGCTTGCAAAGCAATCCTGAAGAGTGGATGCAATACCATACACTTTACCAAGCAGCTCGAAAAACTTGGTCGGTCATTCCCTACGAGGAAGCTATTAAGTGGCTGGAGAAACGATCGAATCTAATTGTGGCTGATTTAGGCTGTGGTGAAGCACTATTAGCTAAAGCCCTCTCTGGTAAGCATACAGTTCACAGTTTTGATTTTATTGCTATTAATGATTCTGTAATTGAGTGCGATATTGCTCATTTACCGCTGGAAGATGCTTGTCTAGATGTAGCAATGTTTAATCTATCGCTGATGGGTTTAAATATCGCTGACTATATCCGAGAAGCCGCTCGTACACTTAAACTTGATGGACAACTCTGGATTTATGAGGTAACATCCCACATCAAAGATCTTCAAGGATTTATCAAGGGACTTGAATTAGCTGGGTTTAGAATAATTGAGAATACAGAAGTATGGAAATTTCGATATATTCAGGCAATTAAATCAGAAGAGGTTAAACTTTCTCAAATCAGTGTCAAACTTTAGCCTGTGAAAATGCCTCCCCTCCACCGCAAAGAAGTTCCAGACCTGATTAAAGCCAAGTTAGACCTTAAATCCTTATTATTGTGTCCATCTCTCGATTTTCCTAGCCAAATATGTTGGAATTTCAGAACTTCTACCAATATCTTCCAGAAACGTCCGGTTGAGGCTCATTCATGGGTATTTTAAAAGTATAGATAAAATGTATTGCGGCAACTTCAATGGACAAAGCGGAAATAATCAAGATTCTTCAGTCAGAAGACTGGACTAAAGCCGATGCAATCAGGGCAGTAGAGTCGATCGACTTTAGCAGTAACCCCGATGAGTTAACCATCCGTCGCAATATTTCTGGTCAGTTTGCTGGACGCGAACTAATTAAACGCCAGCGTGAGCAAGCAGCTCAAAAAGGGATGGTGACTAGGAAGACTAATCAAATTGAACTTTTGCAGCAGCAATATCAGGCAGATATCAAGCAACGGGATCTACAACTTGCGCGATCGAAACAACAAGTCATCGGGGCGGATTCTCCCGAGCAGTATGATAGCCATAATCAGCAGCTATTAGCACGAATCAAAGAACTGGAAGTTGATAATCGATCGCTTACCAAGGTCAATGCTGAACTCAAAAAAGATAACAAGAGCCTAAAAAACATTGTCGATTCAATTAGATTACAAATCGCAAAAGACATGAAAGGGATCTTGAAATATCAAGATAGCGATTTGCGCCAAGCTATTCTCAAACTATTCAAATCGACACAAGGATAACTGAAATCCAGATGGCAAGTAAAAAAGAATTTAGCAGCATGAGTTATCGACAAGTACAGCGATCTAACTCAGACAACAAATCCAAAATAACATCAGAAGAGATTCAGCTACTAAAGAACAGTGGCTATAAAAATGTTGGGTGGGAAAAAGTCACCCAGCTCTATCTCAAGATCCAAGAGATGTTAACCTCCCCTTATCGTGAAAACTGGAGCCTCGACGAATTATTCTTGGAGGCCGATCGAATCGGGCGAAAGTACCAGTCAGTTGATGAGGTTGCTACCTTCGAGCAACAATTTACGATATTGTCTCAAGAGATAAATGATGAAATAGATCGACATTTTCCCGATACAGAAGTAGAAATAATTGACTTTAGCAGAGTGTAGAAGTAATGAATCCAGAACATAATATTGCAGAAGATACAGACCTGAGATCTCTATTCAAACTCGCAGATAAAATCGGCAACAAACATTATCATAAGCTCACGCCTCAAGACTTTCAAGACTATCTTCAATACAACTACTGGCGGTATATCAGTGGTGACTATGAATGTGGAACAACGGAGGAAAGTAAAATATGGGTAAACAATAATTCTGGGCTTAACTGTTCCGTCTGTACGGAAAGATATGCAGGTAATAAGTATAAAACTATCGATCACAAGCTACCTCGATCGCATTATCCTTGGTTATCGATGGAGTTTGATAATCTCTGGGTAATTTGTAATCATTGCAACATTGAAAAGAGCGACATGAATTGGTTTGAATATGAACAGTATATTTTCATTAATTATTCACATCGATACACTCAAGTGAAACTTGCTTGTCCGATGAAGGTATTACAATCTCTGAAAACATTGAATTGATTCCGAATTCCATTCAGATTATAACTTTGTGTACATCTGCCCAGTAACACCTTCAAGGTTGATTTTATCGATCCAATGTTGCCACATTATACCAATTTAAATGATAGAGATGACAGATAGAGCATCCAAAATGAATGGATATCCGGTGATACCAGCAATAATTTCAGGAGTTAATTCAGCCAAGAGTTGACCTAACTTGATTTGAAGTTCTTCTAGGGTCTTGAAGG
>JANNBD010000329.1:0-4816 GCA_031385105.1 Chamaesiphon sp. OTE_78_metabat_374 | reverse complement strand
GACGATTTCTTCAGCAGCACGTCCACCTAACGCACCGGAGATCCGAGCGCGAAGTTGGGTACGGGAAATCAAGGATTGGTCTTCTGAAGGTGTGAACCAGGTTAAACCAGCCGCTTGTCCACGGGGAATCAGGGTAACTTTTTGGAGTGGATCGTGAGCTGGGATTAGAGTTGCGACGATCGCATGTCCAACTTCATGGTAAGCAATCAGGCGTTTGCTCTTACCATCTACTAGCGGTGTGCCTTCCATCCCTGCTACAACTCGATCGACTGCATCATCGATTTCGAGGTTGGTAATCGCATCTTTGCGACGACGGGCGGTCATAATGGCTGCTTCGTTGAGCAAGTTGGCTAAATCAGCACCACTGAATCCAGGTGTGCGACGGGCAATCGCTTCGAGGGAAACGCCTTCGCCGAGTTTCTTGTTCCGAGCATGGACATTGAGGATTTCAATCCGTCCAGCGACATCAGGCGGATCTACCTGTACTTGTCGATCGAATCGACCGGGACGTAATAGAGCAGAGTCTAACACGTCAGGGCGGTTAGTCGCAGCAATGATAATAATCCCAGTATTTCCTTCAAACCCATCCATCTCGGTGAGCATTTGGTTCAGGGTTTGTTCGCGCTCATCGTTACCACCACCGATACCAGCACCACGTTGACGACCAACTGCATCGATTTCATCGATGAAGATGATACAAGGAGCATTTTCTTTTGCTTTTTTGAACAAGTCACGGACGCGGGACGCACCCACACCGACAAACATTTCGACGAATTCCGAACCAGAAATACTAAAGAAGGGTACCCCAGCTTCACCCGCAATCGCTTTAGCTAGTAGGGTTTTACCAGTACCAGGAGGGCCGACTAACAAGACACCTTTAGGAATCTTGGCACCGACAGCAGTAAAGCGTTCGGGCTGTTTGAGGAACGTGACAACTTCTTGCAGTTCTTCTTTAGCTTCAGCAATTCCGGCAACGTCATCAAACATCACACCAGTTTTGGCATCCATCTGAAACTTCGCTTTGGATTTACCAAAGTTCATCGCTTGTCCAGGGCCACCAGGCATATTATTGGAACGGCGGAATAATAAGAATAGACCGCTAATCAATAGGGCTGGGAAGACTAAGTTACCGAGGAAACCCCAGACTGCACCATCGTTGCGAATTGGGTGACTGTCAAAGGAGATATTTGAATCTCTCAATTTGGCAATCAGCTCAGGCGAATTCATTGGTAAATCGACCCGCAGACGCTGCATCCGATTTTCGAGTTCTGGATCGATCGCTTCGACGATCGCCGTTCTACCACCATCATACAGGTCAACTGTCTTGACACGATTTGCATCGAGATACTCTAGAAACCGACCGTAGGTCATCCGAGTACTTGCTGTATTTTGACCAACTTCAGCGGTGACGGGTGTGAATGCCCCTTGCCACACAAAGAAGCCGATTACCAAAACGGGAATCGTCCACAGTGCTGCTAGTTTCCACGAAAACTTCATAAAATTGTTTGCCCTTGGTGATGAGATGACAGGAATCGATTAAGAATTAATAATTCAGTTTGTCTTATATCTGCTTAAAAATGTTTGAAAACATATCTTAATTAAATTTAACGTAATTCTCAGATTTCGGAAAGGGGTGATTTTAGTGAATAGTGAATAGTGAATAGTGGATAGTGAACGGATCTGTAGGTGGGCACTGCCCACCATCTAGGTTCTAAGTAATTTCACTATCCTGAATTTTGTGAATTTTTACAGGATAAATTCGCCTTTGGCAATGTTGATGACTCTGCCGCCGATGCTGACGGGGCAGTGGGTGGGTGTATAGTTGGCTCTGAGATAGAGAAGAGAGGCTCTGCCCATTTCGATGCCTTGTTCGACGGTGATGTCGATGTTGGGGCTGCCGAAGTATTGATGTTTGGCGAGGTAGGCGGCGAGACAACCATTCGCGCTACCTGTGGCGGGATCTTCGGGGATGCCGAAACATTCAGTGAAAACGCGGACGTGGAGTTGGCGATTTGGATCGATCGTTTCGGGGCAGAATATGAGGATCGCTTGAGCGGGTAAATTGGCTACAGTTCTAGTATACAAGTCTAGATTTAATTTCGCCTGACTCACCGCTGCCATAGTTTTCAGTGGCACTATGATAAATGGTAAACCAGTGGAGATCGGTTCGATCGAGTAACGAGCATCGATATCTGCCGGACTTATCCCAATTACAGCAGCTAACATCTCCACATCCACAGCATCATAGAATTTCGGCTGCTGCTGGTGCATCCATAGAATATCGGGTTCGCCGTTGAGATAATTCAGATCCACCGGAATTTGTCCGACTTGATAATTGAGATTAACCCGCTCAACAGTATCCTTGACAATCTCCTGCCAAATCGCAAATGCTGTCCCCAGCGTTGGATGTCCGGCAAATGGTAATTCTGTCGTTGGTGTAAAAATGCGGGTATTGTAGCCCCCATTGACTGGCTGTGAGCTAGTAACAAATGTCGTCTCCGAGAAATTGATCTCCCGCGCGATTTGCTGCATTTGTACATCAGTCAGATCCCCTGCATCCAAACACACCGCGAGTTGATTCCCCGTATACTTCCCCGTCGCAAACACATCCAGAATCAAAAAAGGAATATTAGTCATCTCTGAAAAGCTCTACTACCCTTAGTATTCTCCCAGCTTAAAACCAATCTGCGGTCTATTCTTCGTTATCAACTATTCTCTTTCAGAGAGGCTATTGCAGGGCAAACGCTCCGCTACCGCCAACAACTATCAATTATCAATTGCTCATCCGATCGTTACAAACTATTACGACTTTACGCAGCAATCACTCATAATGTCGCAAAATATTCTCGGAAGGCACCTAATTTGCGGTCAACTTATATATGATATAAGAGTCCGTAATCAACCTCAGACCCAAAGGCTTGTAGCCGAATGTAAGTCTGGTAACAAACTTTTTTGGAGTAACCCACAATGAGTATCGTCACCAAAGCGATCGTCAATGCAGATGCTGAAGCTCGCTACCTCAGCCCAGGCGAATTAGACAGAATCAAAGGTTTTGTCACTTCTGGCGAACGCCGTCTACGGATCGCTCAAACCCTAACTGACTCTCGCGAGCGTTTAGTTAAAGGTGCAGGCGACAAACTGTTCCAACAACGTCCTGACGTTGTTTCCCCAGGTGGAAACGCTTACGGCGAAGAAATGACCGCAACTTGCTTGCGTGACCTAGACTACTACCTCCGTTTGATCACTTACGGTGTAGTTGCTGGTGATGTTACTCCGATCGAAGAAATCGGCGTAGTTGGCGTACGTGAAATGTACAGATCTTTAGGAACTCCTATCGACGCTGTTGCTGGTGGCGTTCGTGCAATGAAAGATGCTGCTTCCGCGATGATGTCTGGTGAAGACGCTGCTGAAGCTGGTGCTTACTTTGACTACCTCATCGGCGCAATGAGCTAGTTTTAAGACTAGACTTTAAGACTTCGATCCGGTTACGAATTTTGAAATTAGCAACTAAAGACTAGATCAGGAATTTAGAATAATGCAAGACGCAATTACTTCAGTCATCAACTCATCCGACGTTCAAGGCAAATACCTTGACTCCAATGCGTTAGACAAGCTCAAAGCTTACTTCGGTACTGGTGAACTCCGCGTTCGTGCGGCTGGTACCATCTCCGCAAATGCTGCAACTATCGTTAAAGAAGCTGTAGCTAAGTCCTTGTTGTACTCGGATATCACCCGTCCAGGTGGTAACATGTACACCACTCGTCGCTATGCAGCTTGCATTCGTGACTTGGACTACTACCTCCGTTATGCTACCTACGCAATGCTAGCTGGCGATCCATCCATCTTGGATGAGCGCGTCCTCAACGGTTTGAAAGAAACTTACAACTCCCTGGGAGTTCCTGTTGCTGCTACCGTTCAAGCAATCCAAGCCATCAAAGAAGTTACCGCTAGTTTAGTTGGTGCTGATGCTGGTAAAGAAATGGGCGTTTACTTGGACTACATCTGTTCTGGTTTAGGCTAGTCAATCGGTTTAATTACCAATTGAGATGTAGATGAAGCAATAGAGTCTGGGAAGTCAGATGTGAGTGTTAGCTCTTCAACAGCTTATCTAGCCTAGTGTCAGATGAGTTTTGAAGGTCTAGGATTAACTTCTGACTCCCAGATTTTGATCTTTAAATAGTAAAATTTTGTCATAATTTGCAATCTAGTTATTTGTTAGTAGAATCTAAGTTATTGTGACTTTGTTGCCATAACCAACTATTAATAATCAAGTAGTGACCGAAGAGTGCGAGAATTAATTCAGTATAGTTTATCCAAAATATAAGAATAGGAGAACCATTAATATGCGGATGTTCAAAGTCACCGCCTGCGTTCCCAGTCAAACTCGGATCCGCACTCAGCGCGAACTCCAAAATACTTACTTTACTAAGTTAGTGCCTTACGATAGCTGGTTTCGTGAACAGCAACGCATCATGAAAATGGGCGGCAAAATTATTAAAGTCGAATTAGCTACTGGTAAACAGGGTGCTAGTACTGGGTTACTTTAATATTTAATTAAATTTATTGAAAGAAGAGGTCAATTTTGACCTCTTCTTTCGTTTTGTAGAAGTATGTTGTTTATGGGGACAGAAACCCGACTTTTTGGAAAAGCCTTTGTTTCTTGCAGTAATGGTTGTAATACCAATTTAAATGATAGAGATGACAGATAGAGCATCCAAAATGAATGGATATCCGGTGATACCAGCAATAATTTCAGGAGTTAATTCAGCCAAGAGTTGACCTAACTTGATTTGAAGTTCTTCTAGGGTCTTGAAGG
>JANNBD010000314.1:0-7323 GCA_031385105.1 Chamaesiphon sp. OTE_78_metabat_374 | reverse complement strand
CAAGCTTGCTCCAACTATTGGAGTTAAGGTGCTAGTTGCCTCGATTGGGGAATAATAAACCTATCGACACTAGCAAGGAGACCAAACACGATCGGATCATTGACTCGATCGCTTGCCCTACAGTTCAAGTCGTCGTTTCTATTAACTCAATCTTAAATTAGAGGAAATCGATATGTCTCACTTTAGCACTCTCCGTACCAAAATCACTGACGCAGTAGTTCTGCAAAACTCTTTGCGCGACCTCGGTATCAATGTCAAAACTGAAGCAGATATGCGTGGCTATCAAGGTCAGCGTGTTCGCGCTGATATCGTTGCAACCCTTGAAGGTGACTACGATTTAGGTTGGTCACGCAACAGCGACGGTTCTTTTGACCTCATCGCCGATCTCTGGGGCGTTGCCAAAAAGCACAACCAAACTGAGTTAATCAACTCCATCAACCAAAAGTACGCAGTTAATAAAACTCTAGCTGAAGTTCAACAGCGTGGTGGTTTGCAAAACGCCAACGTTACCCTAGTGCTTCAATAGTCATTGTTTAAGCGCGTTCCCAAATTTATGGGTCGATCCTCCTGGAGGATCGACCCATTTTTAATCTAGCTAGTAATATTTACCAACGTAAATTAGTCTTCTTGAATCAAGTGAATGTGCTTGTATCCGAGCTTAATTGTAAAGACATCACCTTCCTTCAGCCCCATGCCTTTAGTGTAAGCAGAACCAATCAATAGCTGACCATTCTTGTGGACGGTAGCTTTATAGGTAGCAACTTTGCCTCGAGTATCTCTACTAGTTTCGTCTAACTTAACGCCCTTAGCCGAAAGGACAGCATCATAGAAACCTGATAGATCGGTACGAACTCCACCGGAAGCAGAGGTTTTAATGTAGCCACATTCCTTGGCAGTTTCCCGCTTGGCAAGATGAGAAAGTTCTTTGACTTTTTGGAGCAAAGCCTTGCCAGTCAATGGTGCAGCAGTCGCGGCGACTTCGCTTTGTACTGCAATTTCAGCAACTACTTTTGCTGGTTTAGCTACTTTGGTGACTGCCTTTGCAGTCTTCGGTTCAGATTTTTTGCTGCCTTTAGGTGCAGATTCTACTTTTGTTTTAGCCACGATCGAATTAGATTAATGTTAGTTTTATTATGCACATAATAACTGACTAAATTACTATTTAGACAAAAATTGTTCAACTAATCGATGATTTTGGACACAGAAAAAGCCAAATCTAAACTATTTGCCAATTTATCAGCAATTCCCTCGATCCAAACTTCATCTTGCTTAGTGTAGCTGCGCGGCGTATTTGCACCCAAAATCATCACACCCTGACTACCTAACGGCTGACAAATGATGCCTTGGGTATTGGCTGGTAAATAATCAAATTCAATCCTACCAGGATAAACTTTGGTGTCTACTAAATAAATAGCTTTTTGTTTAGTTAAAACTCGATCAATAATTACGCCTGGGATAACTTCAGCTTTGGGTGCTAGAGTGCCCCGCCGGAGTAAAACTTTGCCCTGGTAGTAAACTAGGATTGATCGAGTCACCGTATTTGTCAGCAGCAGATGAGATGCCCAAGCCAGCTCCGTTTGCAGTGCCTCTGGCAAATCTGGCGAGAGTTCAAATCCCTGCTCGCCTTCTAATACAACACTATCGGATTGTCTCGGTTGGACTTGTTGCCACAGCAATCCAGTCAAGATTAGCACCGCAGTCAAAACCACCCCCACAGCATCCGATCTAGCCTGTGAGTCGGTCAATTCTGGGGTTAGTACCCGATTGATCATTAATAGTGTTCCAGCTATCCCACCCGCGCCCAGAGGCACGAGTCGGACAATCCGGTTAGGATCTTTGCTCATAAATTAGTGAATGGTGAATGGTGGATGGTGGATGGTGAATAACGGTTAGTTTGAATTACCCTACCCACTAATCCCCCATCCCTAATTTCTACAATTCATCAGGTTCGATGATCCGTTGAAATAAATAGCCAGTCCCTCTAGCGGTCAGAATCAGTTCTGGATTACTGGGATCTTCCTCCAACTTAGCTCGCAGTCGTGAGATGTGGACATCTACGACTCTAGTATCTACGTGCCGTTCGGGAGTATACCCCCAAACTTCTTGAAGGATTTCCGACCGCGAAAAAGCTTCACCCGATCGACTTACCAATAGTTCCAGTAAACTAAATTCCATCCCCGTCAATCTAATTCGTTCATCACCCTTATAAACTTGACGTTTATTGGTATCGATCCTAATGGTGGCAATCTGGATCACTCCAGAGCTGGGGATGCCATTCAGACCATTTTTATCGACTCGGCGCAGCACCGAACGAATCCGTGCTTCTAATTCCTTCGGCGAAAAGGGCTTGACTACATAGTCATCCGCACCCAATTCTAGTCCAGTAATTCGATCGGCAACATCACCCAACGCAGTCAGCATAATAATCGGTACATCTGACTCCTTGCGTAGCTCCTGACATACGCCGTAGCCATCGAGCTTAGGCATCATCACATCCAGCACGACTAGATCGGGACAAGTTTCTCTAAATATTTCTAGGGCTTCTTCCCCATCTGCCGCCGTAACTACATCGTAGCCAATCATTGAAAGGCGAGTTTCCAAAATGCGACGGATGCTAGCCTCATCATCAACGACTAGAATAGTTTCCTTATGATTTTCCAAGCTTATCAAAGCTCCTATCGTATAGTGGTAATTTTTTTAACGTTAAGTTTTAACATCCTATAATTAAGATTATCATTAATTCTAAGTAAATTGGTGCATTCAAACCGCTTCAGAAATCAGAATCACGTCATTCGTCGCTGCAACACTATTAACATTTTTAACTATTAATCTCATCTAATCCCTGCATTCACAGGCAAATTGCTCTGGAATTAGAGTTTATGTAACTGTTCCAGCAATTCCCCTAAAGCCTAGAGCACCAAAACCTAAAACCTAATTAAGATGGCAAAACAGCCGCGCACGTCCTATGTTTGCAATGAATGCGGATCGACATCGCCGCAATGGTATGGGAAATGCCCGATCTGTAATACTTATGGCTCACTGATTGAACAAGCCCCTCCTTCTGCGTCGAGAGGACTTGGGAATAAAACTGGTGGTCGATCAAATGAAGCTCCCCATCCCTTAGCTGCGCTGACTTTCCCCCAAATTGTCGATGGCGAAGAAGAACGCTGGTGTTCTGGTTTTGCCGAACTCGATCGAGTTTTGGGCGGTGGGATTGTGCCTGGTTCCCTAGTGCTAATTGGTGGCGATCCGGGGATTGGCAAATCCACACTACTGCTCCAAACAGCCAATCTGATGTCCAAGCACTATCGAGTGCTGTATGTTTGTGGTGAGGAATCAGGTAAGCAAGTCAAGCTCAGGGCTTCCCGATTGGGCGTAGAAGGCACAAAAGGCGAACTAGATGGCGAGGAAATTACAGAAAATAAATCTACCCCACCATTAACAGTGGCAGATGGGGCAAATTTATACGTCCAAGCTGAAACAGATCTGGAGGAAATTCTCAGGGAACTAGAATCACTCAGACCCCATGTCGCCGTAATTGATAGTATCCAAACCGTCTATTTTCCCGCGCTGACATCCGCCGCAGGCTCGGTAGCTCAGGTGCGAGAATGTACCGCAGCTCTGATGAAGGTGGCTAAACGGGAGGATATTACGCTGCTGATTGTCGGACATGTTACCAAAGAAGGGGCGATCGCAGGGCCAAAAGTTTTGGAGCATTTAGTCGATACAGTTCTATATTTTGAGGGCGATAGGTTTGCCTCCCATCGACTGCTGAGATCGACCAAAAATCGATTTGGAGCCACCCATGAAGTGGGAGTGTTTGAGATGGTCGATCGGGGTCTACGAGAGGTTGACAACCCCTCTGAGCTGTTTCTAGGCGATCGACAAGGTATGGCTCCAGGCTCATCAATTGTCGTCGCTTGTGAGGGGACTCGACCAATTGTAGTCGAGCTACAAGCCTTGGTCAGTCCGACTAGCTATCCATCACCCAGGCGGGCAGGTACAGGCATCGATCAAAATCGATTAACTCAAATTCTGGCAGTACTAGAAAAACGAGTTGGGATTCCGCTCTCAAAATTGGACGCTTATGTTGCTTCAGCAGGTGGACTAAATGTATCAGAGCCTGCTGTCGATCTAGGAATTGCGATCGCCATTGTCGCTAGTTTTCGCGATCGAGTCGTAGCTCCATTCACGATCTTAATCGGTGAAGTTGGATTGGGCGGTCAAGTTCGCCAAGTATCCCAATTAGAATTACGCTTGAAAGAAGCAGCAAAATTGGGCTTTAAACGGGCAATTGTCCCCAAAGGACATCAAATTTTCCCCGATGTGGGGATGGAAATTATTCAGGTAGCACGGGTAATTGATGCGATCGTTGCAGCCCTACCAGCCGAGAGTGAAAGCGGTTCAGATGAAGACGATTAAATCATTCTCATCTACTGTCTACCCTCCACCCTCTACCCCATACCCTCTTAAGATTATGTTTCCGATCGATGATGACAATCCCACTAGAATTACCCCCTATGTCACCTATGGATTAATTGCACTCAATATCCTAATTTTTATCTATGAATTAACCTTCTCAGAACAAGGATTAACAAATTTTTTCTACCAGTGGGCAATAGTCCCAGCTCAGTTCACAGGTGCGATTACCGGATATCCCGCGCCAATATTGCCAGTAGAACCACCAGAAGTATTAACCTTCATTAGTTCTCAATTTCTCCACGGCGGTTTTGCCCACGTCGCTGGAAACATGTTGTTTCTCTGGATTTTTGGTAACAATGTAGAGGATCAATTAGGACATGTTAAGTTCTTACTTTTCTATCTAGCCTGTGGAGTACTCGCAGGCTTAACCCAGTGGTTCTTCAGTCAAACTTCAGGCGTACCGTCTCTCGGTGCTAGTGGGGCAATCGCTGGTGTGATGGGAGCCTACATTATTCGCTTTCCCAATGTCAGTGTCAAGACGGTGATTCCGATCGGGATCTTCCCCTTCGTAACTAAGATTCCCGCCTATTTCTATCTGGGAATTTGGTTTTTTCAGCAAGCTCTGTACAGTTTTGCCACTCTCGCACCACGTACTAATGTCGGCATGGAGAATGGCGGCGTTGCCTATTGGGCACATGCTGGCGGTTTTGTCTTTGGAGCTTTGTTGGGGCCACTCCTGGGACTATTTTCTCCAAGTTCAGAAGCCTGAAATCATTACTTAGCAAAGACAAGCCGACGATGGGAGTCGAACCCACGACCAATTGATTACGAATCAACTACTCTACCACTGAGCCACGTCGGCACGATCAAGATACTCAGACCATATTATAAGTTGACTTGTGAACAAAATGGCAGAACTTAAACCAAAATCAAAACCTGATTCGATCGATCCTGAGCTTTGGGGTCGGCTCCAGGCTGAAGCAAAGTCACCATTTAGAGGTTTGCGTCAGTTTGTGTATGTCAGTTGTGCTCTTTCTGGGGCAATTGGCGGCGTAGTGTTCTTTTTTAAGCTCCTGGCTGGTAAAGATCTGGAAACAACTATCCCCAATCTTGGAGTTCAAATTGCTGTTATGGCGGTAATGGCATGGCTATTGAAGATCGATCGAGCAAAGACTTAGATAGTATTCGATGCTTAGAGTAATAAAAGCCCGACTTTTCCAGAAAAGTCGGGCTTTTATTCTAAATTAGTTGGAAAGTTGTGATGATTTAGACACGACGGAGGTTGAGCAATTCTTTCGGCGAAGCTAACAGATCGATCGCTACAAAGAAGATTTTACCTTGAGGATCGAGCAAGAACCGCCAAGCAATGTTCATGCCGACGCTGGCTCCAAACCAAGGTGTTTGGACTTTGCCAGTTACTTTCACTTGAGTGTAACCATCATCGATCGATTCAACAACACCGCGTTCTGGTAACATCTTCAACCCGACGCATTCTTCCCGCATATAGGTCAAAATTGCCGCAGGACCGACAACAGGAGCCTGGAATGGAGGTTGAAGTGCGCCTTCTGCTGCAAATAGCCCAGATGCCGCGATAAAGTCAAAAGCGTTCATGTTGTCGATGTAGCTCAAGACAGTATAGTTGTCTACACCTTCGATTGCAGCACGAGAACGATCTGCAAAGGCACGCGGTGTAACTGAAGGTGCTTCACGTTTGTCATAGTCTTGACCGCGTGCTGGATCGTAGCCCATATTAACCACGGTGTTCCGCAGCACAGTGATCTGCTGTCCGGCATCAAGTCCTTTGATTGTTTCGAGCAATGCGCTTGCTTCGGGAGAAGCTACATAAGCAGGCGGAATTGGTGCAACTAAACCTTGCTTCATCATTTGTCCCAATTCGTACCAGAATCCCAGTTTGGTATTCATGCGGAAGGCAGTATACGCGCGACAGATCGGAGTGTCCGTGTGCATGGCAAAATCAGTCATGACTTGTGTTTGATCCGCAGGCTGCATCGCTTTGATTTGGTCGAGCAGTGGTTGTGCTAGAGCCATACTCGCGGAACCAGTAGCAGCAGGGGTAATCGTTACACCCATCTCGGTATAAGCGTACCAAAGTAATGCCAATTGATCTTCGACACTGAGCTTGTCGAAGGCTGCGGTAACAGCAGGCACTGCATCAGCAACTAAAGTATTAGAAAAAATTGATTGAGCAGACTTGAGTGAGATAGACATAAGTAGTTGTGACCCGATATGGGATAAACAGATATTTGTTAGGCTTTGTTTACAAAACTTTACTGTCTTGTTACGATACTAAAACGATTGCGGCCTGAAAAGCAAGCTACTTCAACAAAATCGATTGTTCATGAGAGTGCTCATTTCTTATATTATTCGAGTTATGTTATTTGCAAAGGATACTTAATTAATGTTTGCTAGATTGCGAGAACTCACGAGCAGCCTATCGTTACAGATAGCAGTGACGATCGTGGGAGTCTGGGCAATTAGCCTATGGAACTGCACCCAGATTGAAGTTGGCAAGCTCCCAATTGTTTACTTGCTCTGCCTGGTTTGCTGGCAAACTTGGTTATACACGGGATTATTTATTACTGCTCATGATGGGATGCATGGCAGCATTCATCCATCGTCATTCTTGAATAGATCGATCGGACAGATTTGCTTGTGGTTGTATGCTGGCTTTGACTACTCACAGCTTCTGGTTAAACATCAGTTACATCACCAGTATCCAGCTAGCGATCGAGATCCTGATTTTCATGATGGCAAGGCAGATCATTTTTGGGGCTGGTACTGTCATTTCGTCTGGGAACACATTAGTTGGCGACAACTACTAAATTTGGTGGCGATGTTCAGTATTTATGTCACAATTTGTCACTTTCACATTATCAATAT
>JANNBD010000221.1:0-40889 GCA_031385105.1 Chamaesiphon sp. OTE_78_metabat_374 | reverse complement strand
GCAATTTCTGTAGATCCCGAATTTAAAGTCCTCGCGAAGGCTTATCCTTACGTTGCCAAACGGTTACTGACAGATCCCGCGCCCGATTTACGGAACTCGCTCAAAGAACTATTATTTAAAGATGGTTCCTTCCGCTGGAATCGCCTGGAAAATCTGCTCAATAATGCCCGCAGCAGCGATGAGTACGATTTAAATCAAGTTATCGATCAAACCTTAGATTTCATTCTCTCCGATCGTGGCACCTTCATTCGCGATTACCTTGCTGATGAAATAGTCCGAGGTTTAGATAATTTTGGCAACAATACCCTCCAAAATGTCACCCACGCCATTCAAAAAGGGATCGGCATGAAGGTACCCACACCCCCAGCCAACACCCAACAGTTGTCAGAGGGGCTAGGAAACATCCAACGCATTTGGAGCATCTTACAGCAGACTAAAGGCTTCGATCCGGCGATCGTTTTACCTCGGATTCCGCAGATCTTAATGAAATCGGAAACCCAATCTTTCGGTCAAAAAATCGCCAGTGGTTTGACTCAACGGATGGCAGCCCGATTGATTCGCGAGGTATTACTGCAAGATGTACCTGCGGACATATCGGTAGTAGATCGATCTCAACTCGCTTTACCCAATAGAATTCGGGCGTAGCAAAGTTTCATTGATCGGCACAGCCTGGATGTTATAGTTAGCTGGGCTTTGTCGATTTAGCGTCAATCTCACTCTTTTATTCCTTTACTCTTGGCTCATGTCTACATTTCCGATCGTGCCGCATTTGAGTGGTTATTGGCAAGATGCATTTAATTTAAAGCAACACTTGCAGCAATTTCTAGCGATTGAGCCAGCAGCATTGGATCTGAAATTCACGACTGCATTAGCAGATTTAGCCGAGCTAGGACGACGAGATTTTGATTGGGAAGATGCTAGTAAATTTTATCGCGATCGAGTCGGAGAAGCTTATCTATTTGAACTAGCAACTTGGCATTTGACTAGTACTGATTATATTGGCGATACCCTGAAATTAATTGCAGATAATTCAAAGGGTAGAGTCCTGGATTTTGGCGGTGGAATTGGCACACATGCGATCGCTTCAGCCCTTTGTTCTGAAGTTAGTCACGTTGTTTACTGCGATATCAACCCAATTAATTACAATTTTGTCAAACATCGAATTAAAGAATTAGGCCTAGAATCCAAGATTAGTTGTTGCACTGAGTTAGATTCCGGCGAAAAATTTGATACGATCACTTGTTTCGATGTAATTGAACACCTACCAGATCCAAGCAAACAGCTACTTTATTTTCATCATATCCTCAAAAATGAAGGCAAGATGATTACCAATTGGTATTTCTCTAAAGGACTAAACCAAGAATTCCCATTCCATCTAGATGATCCCAAGATCGTCAGCCTGTTTTTCAGGACTCTTCAATCAAATTTCCTGGAAGTTTTCCATCCCTATTTCATTACGACACGGTGTTATCAAAAAATGCTGTAAGGTCAGGCAATTTCACAAAACCCCTGAAGCCACCAAGCATCCTTAACTCACAGCCGACTAGGGTCAATTGTTAAAAAAAAGTATCGTATTTAACCGAACCCGATCTTTTTGGTAAATAATTTCGTTATCATAATGATAAGGAAACTTAATCAGTAGTATAACGGGGATCGTAGTAATGGCGGAGCGAGCAATCTGGAATGAAGCGCGAGAAATGGCAACGTATCATCCAGGTCAAAAAGTAGAAATCAAGCATTTGCCTGGAGTCATCGATACAGTCATTGCCTACGATCCAATGATGGTACCCCCCATTACTCTCGCTAGCGATCCCCAGCCGCGCTACCCCGAAGAACTTATTCTAGTTTCCCAACCAGCAACTGCTTTTGATTGGTTACGTCCCTGGACTAAATCTGCCAGCAACTTGGCAGGTCTCGATCGCCGTCATCTGATCAAAGCTTAAAATACAATTGCGAATTGTAACGCGGCTATCCCTGAAGGGGGTACTCTTCTGCGATACTGATAAACTGATAAAAGAATTATGTTGGGAGAGCTGTCTCATGCGGGATGCTGTAACAAATCTTATAAAAACTTACGATATTACGGGTCGTTACTTAGACCGAGATGCGATCGATAGCCTAAAATCTTATTTCAATACTGGTGCGGCGCGAATTGCTGCTGCTGGGGTGATCAATGCCAATGCAGCCGCCATCGTCAAGAAAACCAGTTTGCAGCTATTTGATGAATTGCCAGAACTAATCCGTCCTGGCGGCAATGCATACACTACTAGACGTTATGCTGCTTGCTTGCGGGATATGGATTATTTTCTCCGCTATGCCAGCTATGCGATCGTTGCAGGTGATACTAATGTTCTTGATGAGAGAGTACTCCAAGGCTTGCGAGAAACATACAACTCACTGGGTACTCCCATTGCGCCAACAGTGCGGGGGATTCAAATTATGAAGGATCTGGTCAAGGCTCAACTAGCGACCACTGGTGCCACAGATACTAGCTGTATTGATGCGCCATTCGATCACATGACTCGTGAAATCAGTGAGCAAGATTTATAGGTAGTTGATAGTTGATAATTAACTGTCGGTGGATTCTTTCCAAAAGAGAATGGTTATCACTATCTACTTAGATATCATCATTGAAATCAGTTAAGTTTAGTCAAAAAAAGATTGCCCCTTAATACCGTAATATTAAGGGGCAATCTTTTTTGATGACGTTATTGATCTGAATTCAGAATAGGAGAGAAAGTGCATCGGTGGAACATAGATTCTATCTTGACTAAATCTGATTCCGACACTCTCCGCTCCTCGATCTGTTTCTTAAGCGGCTGGGTCTGGAACAACAGCAGTTAAACTATCGAGTGATAGTGGAATAAAATCACAGGTACTAGTTAAACCCAGTAGCATTGGCTCTTTAGGATTGATAACTTTGCCCGTAATTCCACAACGTTCCTCTGTATTTGCAGTTGCCGAAACGGTGGCGCGGATATCTTCAGCCGTAAAGCGGTGACGATAATCACCAGATTTTTGCTGTACATATTTCCACAAGACTTCACGGATCAAGGCTTGATAACCTTGATGTCCAGAAATTTCTTTTAACCTTTCTTTGAGTTCGCGTTCGAGCCGAATACTAGTAACTTCCATCTCTGTGGTTGGTGTCCGCTTGAGTGTGTGCATTATTTAAATTGCTCCGAGAATTTGATTTAGACAGGGTGGTGTATTTAGTGTAGTATTTTTTGCGATAAATAGCAAACATTTCCTAAACTTTATTAATTATTCAGTATTCTGGGACATTTTTTATCTTTTTTTGAATAAATTATGATGGAATTTTCCCAGAGACTATTTTGAGTAGGGAAATCAGCAATATGGCGTTTTGACATAAGTCCAATTTTACCCTCACAATTTCCTCACAACTTTTCTCTAAACTACAGCGAGAGGCAAAAAGCCAGTATTACAAATTTCATCAACTGATTGAGACTCACGTTGTAGAGGAAACCCATGCTGAAATTGATTTACACCGAAACAGCCTTACATCTTGAATTGTTGACGAACGATTTAGAAGATTGGGTAGAGCAAAGATTGACGTTTTCCACCAGTACTGGTGAAACAGTATTTGTTAGCTCAGGCACAGCCAGTTTCCTGCTGCCAGATTCGATCTGTGAACCTACGGCAGCTAGTTTCTACCTCCATCATCGAGGTGTAAAGACGGTGACGGTCAACCGTTGCGATCTGGATCGAGTTGAAATTGGACTGATAGGCTATTGGCTAGCTGGAAATTTGGACAGTGCTGAAGGTATCTTTGTGACGCAATTACCCGATCGAGTTGAGCTATATTTGTGGCAACTGTGGTGCAGTGCAAATGTGCTCTCGACGATTAGGCTTTAGGCTTTGGTGCTCTGGGGAGATTCTCAGGACAAATAGCCAAAGTCTGGCGATTTGCTCGATCGGGTCTGTGGTCAGCATGTTATTTTGAAGATTGAGATTTAGTATCTGTTTTTCCCGATCTCTGGCTTGGCTTGAAAAAACAACGTCTGGATTTACTGCTGGTGGAGCGCAATTTATGTGAGTCTCGCCAATTAGCACAACGCTGGATCCAAGCTGGAGAAGTGCGGGTGAATGGCGAGGTGGTGGATAAGTGCGGCACCGGAATTTTATTGACAGCGACGATCGAAGTTAAAGCTAGAGCGAGATTTGTGTCTCGTGGGGGTGAGAAATTAGCAAAGGCTTTGGCAGTATTTGAAACTCCTACAGTTAATAGAATTTGCCTAGATGCAGGGATCTCGACAGGTGGGTTTACAGATTGTCTGTTGCAAGCTGGTGCGAAGCAAGTGTATGGAATCGATGTTGGCTATGGACAGGTAGACTGGAAAATCCGTACTGACGATCGATTAGTCTTGCGTGAACGGACAAATATTCGGCATTTGACTCCAGCAGAACTCTATGGCGAGCCAGTTGATGGTACTTACCCAGTCCCACTGCCAGATTTGGCAGTAGTCGATGTTTCGTTTATTTCGGCGGTCAAAATTCTGCCAGCACTAGAGCTACTGTTGGCACCCCCAAAAGAACTCATAGTGCTAGTTAAACCGCAGTTTGAGGTGGGTAAACAGGCAATCGGCAAGAATGGGGTAGTTCGCGATTTATCAGCCCAAGCAGGGGCGATTCTGGGGGTATTAACAGCAGCTCAAACATTGGGGTGGAATTATCGCGGCTTAACCTGGTCGCCACTTGTGGGGCCAGCCGGAAATATTGAGTATTTATTGTGGTTAAATACAAATGGTGATGAACGAATTTCAGCACCAGATCTAGCCGAAATTGAGTTATTGACTCGATCGGCATATCAAGCATTGATGTGAAGAGGGTAGAGGGTAGGGAGTAGGGAGTAGAGCAAGACAACAGAGCGTATTTCTCGTTAAGCTTTCACCCTCCACCCTCCACCCTCTACCCTCCACCCCCTACCCTCTACCCCGATGGCAATCCAACTACGTGTCTACGTCCCCCCGCATCCATTAATCAAGCATTGGCTGGGAATGGCGCGAAATAAAGAGACTTCGCCGAAAATTATGCGCCAAACTTTGGCAGAATTGGGTAAGTGGTTGGCGTATGAAGCAATTAGGGAATGGCTACCGACGATCGATATTCAGATCCCGACACCGCTTGCTGATACGACAGCAACATTTGTCCATCCTCAGACTAAGCTAGCGATCGTGCCAATTCTGCGGGCAGGGTTAACATTAGTTGAAGGGATTCAGTCAGTTTTACCGCTGGAGTCGGCAATTTATCACCTTGGATTGGTGCGCGATGAAGATACATTGCTGCCTAGCTGCTATCTGAATCGGCTACCGGATAAATTCGATCCAGATACTAGGATTATTATTGCTGAACCGATGTTGGCAACTGGCGGCACGATCATGCAAGCGATGACTGAGCTAGTCCAACGCGGTATCGATCCGGCTTACGTGCGGATTATTGCGATTATTGCGGCACCACCAGCTCTACAAAAGTTGAGCGAGACGTATCCCACATTGAGTATCTACGCTGCAATGATCGATGAACATGTCGATGAATCTGGCTTTATTGTGCCTGGACTGGGCGATGTTGGCGATCGAGCTTTTGGGACGTTATAACTAGAGTAGGTGGTAGCTGCATCATGCACCCTGCACTAATCTACATTTCCCATGAATGATACCGAGTCGATTATTATCCGATTAGAAGATGTCGATAAGACTTATGGGATTGGAGATACTCTAGTTAGAGCATTGGATGGCGTTAATTTGACGATCGCTGAAGGTGAGTATTGTTCAATTATGGGGCCATCAGGTTCGGGCAAATCTTCGGCGATGAATGTGATTGGTTGTCTAGACAGGCCGACTAACGGGCGTTATTATCTGGACAAGCTAGATGTGTCCACTGTCCCCGATGCAGAACTGGCAAAGATTCGCAATCGCAAACTTGGCTTTATCTTCCAACAGTTTCATCTGTTGCCCCAACTTACTGCCCTCGACAATGTGATGTTGCCGATGATTTATGGCGGACTACCGCCGAGCGAACGCAAGGAGCGGGCGGTAGTGGCATTGGAAAAAGTGGGGCTAAGTAACCGTATGGCAAATCGTCCCAATCAGCTCTCAGGCGGGCAACAGCAGCGGGTAGCAATCGCCAGAGCAATTGTCAGCGAACCACGAGTACTACTGGCAGATGAGCCTACAGGTGCCTTAGATTCGCGCACGACTCAAGAGGTGATGGATATTTTTACAGGGTTAAATGAAGCTGGAATCACGATCGTCATGGTCACTCATGAACCCGATGTCGCCAAGCAAACTAGACGGATTGTTTGGTTCAAGGATGGGCAGGTAGTCCATTCGCATCTGACACCAAGTGATATTTATCGGGTGGCGATGGAGGTTAGTTGAGAATTGAGAATTGATAGCTCAAAGCCTAAAGCCCAAATCACTAATCACTATCAAACTCACTCAAATCTAGCTCCCCTTCCGCAACATTGACGAGGACTTTATCAACTCGTTTGCCGTCCATATCGACTATTTCAAACCTGAGTTTGCGCCATTGAAAGTATTCACCGGAGATCGGGATTTTGCCTAGCTGCATACTGACAAAGCCGCCGAGAGTATGGTAGTTACCGCGATCAATCGGACTGATTGCGCTTTCGGGGATATCAAATTGGTCGAATAGTTCTTCGATCGATAGCATCCCATCCAACAGCCACGAGCCATCTTCCCGTTCAATAATTTGGGGTTCTTCGGGTTCTTCATTAAAGTCGGTAATATCACCAGCGATTTCTTCAAAGATATCATGCATGGTGACTAATCCTTGAATCACACCATATTCATCTACCACCATCGCAATGTGGGTGCCAAATTTCTTGAATTGTTCGAGTACTTTCAAACCCCTGGTACTTTCAGGAATAAATAGTGGTTGACGGAGTGATTCAGTGATATTAATCTCCTCACCTCTGAGTGTTTGGGAGAGTAGATCTGCAACGTGAATTACCCCCAGGACTCGATCGAGTTCGCCTGCACAGACAGGTAATCTAGAATAGTCACTATCGAGAATTTTTTGACGAGTAATGGCGATCGAATCTTCACTATCAATCCAGGTAATATCAGGACGGGGAGTCATCAGCGCACCAATTTTGAGATCGCCAAGACTCAATACTCCCTGCACCATATCCTGCTCGGATTCCTCAAACATCCCTGCTTCAGTCCCTTGCTCGATCATCACCTTGATTTCTTCTTCTGTTACTTCCGGCTGAGTGGAAGGTTTGATTCCCAATAGTTTGACCACAAACTTGGTCGATCCGCTCAAGATAAAAATAATCGGTGCTGCTAGTCGAACAAGTAAATTTAAAGGTACCGCGACTAAACTGGCAACTTTTTCAGGACTATTTAAGGCAAGTTGTTTTGGTACCAGCTCAGAGATGACAATGCTGAGATAAGTAATAACGGCGATCGAAATAGTGGATGAAATTGGTTGACTATATTGAGGCGGTAGCCAATCTTCTAGTAATGGTAAAATTACCCGTGAAATCGCACTTTCACCTCTGGCACCACTCAGAACTACCAGAAAGGTAATCCCAACTTGAACTGTCGGCAAAAAGCGATCTGGTGACATGGCCAAGCCGAGCGCAATTCCGGCTCGCCTATCGCCTTGATTTGCTGATTGTTGCAATCTAACTTTTTTAGCTGAAACGATCGCCATTTCGGACATCACAAAGACACCGTTGAGCACGATCAAGAAAGCTACCAGCAATAATTCCGCAGTTAGAGACATGAAACCAAGAATAAAGGATTGTCCAAAATACTGTCTCTAGTTTACCCGTTCTGGTGCTATGCCAATTTAAATTGAGGAGTTGACAATCGCTTTCTATCGGCTGCTAATGCTTGGGAGAGCGGAAAATCTGCGATCTTAATTCCCAGAATTGCTCTGAGCTAAGACTTTGTTTTTACCCTTAATTCTCTCCATCAGGGCTAGTATTGCAAACTGAGGTAACGCTAATGCTCGCTGCCAGCGACTGGGTTCTTGCGCGATTCGATACAGCCATTCTAAATTCAGCTTCCGAAAAATCTGTGGTGCTCTAGCCTTCACTCCAGACCAGACATCAAAACTACCGCCAACACCAACCCAAATCGCGCTAGGACATAGATGAAAGTTGTCCCGAATCCACAGCTCTTGTCGGGGCACTCCCAAGGCAACTAGAATGATTTTCGGCTGTTTAAGTTGAATCTGTTCCTGAAGTCTTGCTTGTCCTGCCTTGTCGATATAGCCATCTTCAATCCCAATGATATTGAGCCGAGGTAGCTTTGTCTGCCAAGTTTGGGCGGCTAACTTGACGATTTCTGGCTTGCCGCCGTAGAAGAAAACGGGATAATCATACTCTGGTTGACTTGCCAATCGGAGCAGCTTTTGACCCAGCTCAATTCCGGCACAGCGAGTTTGGGCGATCTGATGCAGTTTCAACGCCATGATAATTCCGGCACCATCAGGGGTAACTAAGCCAGCTTGGTCAATAATACTGGCTAATTCTCGATCGTGATTTGCCTGAATCACAATTTCGGCATTCATCGTCACTACATGGGTACCAATTCCTTGTTCAAGCCTATTAATTAGCCATGCAGTGTAGTCACGACATAGGTGAACGGGTTGACCGAGAATTTTGAATTGTGGCAATGGTGTGGATGATCGATCGGGCATACAAGTTCGCTGAGTGATGAAGTGAGCAATTAAATGTGGTTATTTGAGATCATTTAGTTGCGTTAATAACCATTCATCTACTGGTGCTCCATCCTTACGTTGTAGCTCAACTTGAATTGCATTGACTGCTCTAGAACCGACAGGTGCAGGTATTTTATTAAAGATAATTTCATAGTCAAAAGGATCTTCGTTCCGTTGTCTAAGCCAGTCATCTACTTTGGTTTTGGCAAATAAAGATTGACCACTTTCAAACATCCGATTGATCTGAAGCTGAATACTGTGGGGATTATGTTGAGACATAGGAATTAAGCTTTACTGGAGTCTAGGTTCAGAAAAATTATACTCACATCTTGAATATAGCTACACACTGCGTGACTATCGACGATCGCGCTGTACTTCAGATGGTTTGCTAGGTGCATCCTCAACGCTAAAGTCTGTAACAATCGTATAGCTCAGATATGCGCTCATTAAAGCCACCAATGCAGTAATCGCACCAACGGCTGGAGCTTGATCTCCGATCGTGTCTTTGAGCCATTTCAGCATAAAAATTCAATAATTCGTATGTGTGGGACGATCTCATTGTACTTCAGACGGCTGATAGATACTTTCAGTGCAAGATGTGAGTACAAAAAAAGGTAGGGGATGTTGATGAAGCGGCGGTTTTATTCTGGGGTTCCCCGTCTTGTCGTTTTTTTATTCGGGGGGAACCCCCGTTGGCGGAAGCCCGCTCCCCCAGGAGAATAAAACGACGCAGAATAAAAAACCGACAAGACGTTTCCCCTACCTTTTTACTTGCCGCTGATGATTATTTTCTCGGTGGTCCGGCGGTGATAATCACAAATCGATCGGGTTGAATTAATTCCTTGGCGACTTGATTAACTTGCTCTAATGTCACAGCTTGAATCTTTTTAGGAAATTCACTAATCTCATTAGGTTTCAGACCATAAATAGCATTACCCAGGGTGGCTCCGGCGATTTCGTCAGGGGAGGCGAGATCGACGTTGTAGTTGCTAGAGATACTCCGCTTGGAGTTGGCAACTTCGGCGGCTGTGACACCTTTAGTCTGGAGATCTTTTAATAATGCGATCGTACTTTGAGTGGCTTTAGCAGTATCTTCCGGTGCGGTTTGCATTGAGATAATGAAAGTACCAAACTTTTGACCAGCCGCAAAGCTACTGTAGATCCCGTAGGTTAAACCTTGTCTGTCCCGAATTTCGGTACCAAGACGACTCGAAAGTGTATCGCCACCGAGAATTTGATTTAGGACTAAGGCTGAATAATAGCGCGGATCTTTGCGATCGATCGCTTTATTCCCCATTAAAGTCACTACTTGGGTTTTACCTGGCAGAGCCGGATTTACCAATACCTGTTTGGCAGGTAATTGAGTCACAGGATAGTTGAGCTTAATTTTAGGTGAGGTGGTTGACCATTTACCTAAATTGTCTTCCAGTAAACGCTTGATCTCAGGCACTTTAAAGTCCCCGACAATCGCCATTATGGTATTACTTGGCAAGTAGTGCTGACGATAAAAGGCTTGAAGATCTTTGGATGTCAGTGCGGTTAGAGTTTGAGCGGTGGGGAAAATCGTAAACGGATGATTTTTGGGATAAATCGTCTGCTGAAACTTTTTCCGTGCCACGCTATTGGGGCTATCTAGTTCTAGTTTGAGGCTAGTTAGAGCACGTTGACGGCTGAGTTCAAACTTCTGGGGTGGGAAAGTGGCGTTTTGAAGCACGTCACCAAGGGTTTTGAGCAGCACAGGTAGATCTTTAGACAACGCGCTACCACCGAGGCTGACTCCTTCACGACTAGCTCCAAAACCGATTCCAGCACCGCGATCTTCGAGGGTGGTCGCGATTTTCAGAGCCGTTTGTGTTTTAGTACCACTCATCAGATTTGTCGCTGTCAGCCCGGCTAGTCCAGCTTGCTGTGGACTGTCGTATTCGGCACCTGCTTGAATATTGCCGCTGATGGTCACTGTGGGCGTGCTTGAATCAGGTAGCAAGAATACTCGCAATCCATTTTTAAGCTTCACCTCTTGGGGCAAGGATTGGCTCTGGCTAGCCGAATCTGGATCGAGGGCGGGTAGATATTTTGCCAGTTCAGCAGGGTCTACAGGGGCACCTGGGTTGTAATTACCAACGGTTTTACCACCGCCACTACCTGCGGCTTCCGGCTTGCCAGCGATTTTAGTTGGTTGAAAGTAGCCAACGGTTTTGAGCTGTTCTTGGAGATATTTTTTGGCGACTCGTTGGACATCGGCAGGTGTAACCCGCTCGACTCCAGCGAGGTACTTATCGGTAAATTGGTAGTCGCCAGTGGTGGTTTGATCGTTGCCAAGTTGTCTAGCTTGACTGTTGATGTCGCGGTTGCCAAGCAGGTACCCAGCCTTGAGTTGAGCCTTTGCACGAGCAACTTCGGCAGGGGTAACTCCTTTGGCTTGCACTAGCTTAATCTCTTTCTCGACCGCTGTTTCTAGTTTGGGCAAAGATTTGCCGACTTCAACGATCCCAGACAGCTCATACCAGCCACCTGCGGCGAGGTTTGCAGCACCACCATCAAGGCTAGTGGCAATGCCTGTTTCGATGATCGATTGATACATCCGCGAACTCCGTCCTTCGGTGAGGATATAGTTCATGATATCGATTGCGGGCACGTCAGCATTATTGGCTTCTGGTAACGGGTAAACCATGCTGGCAATCTGAGTTGTACCTGGTTCCTTGAGCGTCAACCGCTTTTTGGTTGGCTTGGCACCCATCGTCGCTGTCGCTTGAACTGCCTTAACTGCTCGACGCGGGACTTTCGCAAATGTCTCCTGCACTTTGGTCATCAAAGTTGCGGTATCAAAATCACCAACAACAACTAATGTGGCGTTATTTGGCGCGTAGTAAGAATCGTAATAAGACTTGACTTGTTCGACCGTAAATTTCTCAACATCGGCTTTGGTACCACCGACAGTTAGACCATAGGGAGTATTCGGAAAAGCTGCGCGTTTGACAGCTCGATCGAGTCGATAGCCAGGACTATTTTCATAACCTTGCAGCTCAGAAATTACGACTCGCTTTTCACCCGTAAGTTTTTCGGTGTCGATCGTCGCATTCTGCATTCGATCGGCTTCTAGTGTCAATAAACTAGTCAGCTTATTCTTCTCAACAGTGCCAAAATAAGCGGTCTGATCGTAACTAGTAAAGGCATTAAAATTGCTACCCAAAGCCGCAAATAATCTCCCAAATTGAATCGGGCGATCTTTCGTTCCTTTAAATAACATGTGCTCCAATTGGTGAGCAATCCCATTTACACCAGTAGCTTCATCTCTAGAACCAATTTTGTACCATACCTGCACCGTGACCACCGGAGCACTGCGAACTTCTTTGGTTAAAATGGTCATGCCATTTTCTAATACTGTCTTTTTGACATTTGCCGTCAAAGTTGGTGCGGTTTTCGCTGGAACTGTCGGAGTCTTGCTCGGTTTGGCGATTCTAGTGCCGAGAGGCTGCGCCAACGGTTTCTTGACGACTTCGGCGGCTAAACTTGTCTCGGTGACTGTAGTTGGCTGTGTGGACATCGCCACCTGTGGTGCTGCCAGTATTGCACTCAGACATATACTGAGGAATACTATCCCAAACCGATACCGCCGCCACATTATCAAGAATTCTCTAATTTTCATACTTACTCTGAATATGTACATTAAGATTTTGCAGTCCGATTTCCGTGCCTGATTTGACACAATCATCGACGTTCCAAAATTATTGCACGTTAATTAAGACTGGTTACTTTAGTCCGAATCTCTTCAATCCGCTGCCGATTTACACCCAAGTCAGATTCACCCAACCGAGAAGCTGATCGAACCTGAATAAATTTACCATCATCATCGAAATAAAACTCGACATCATCAACAAAACCCATTAATTTACTAGCAAACTCTGCGTATAAATAGTTGTTAGTTTCTTTGATAATAGTAGATCGCGGCATCGACTGAATTGCCAGCTTGAGATCGGCCATCCTTGCGGGAATACCACCACCAATCTCAATTGGTTTGATTGCATGTTCTGAATCATTAGCTATTGCTTGACTACTCACACAATTTGGTGTGCTGGGACAGCTAGCCAATTTACCATTATTGACACCAATATTTGTTGGCGAGACACCTGCAAATACATGGTTATTCCAAAGTAAAAAAGCAATTACTAAGCCGATCGCAATGACGATATATTTACCAATATTGTTCGATTTTGCTGTGTTCATAGTGATCTTTCAGTCTACTCTATCCATCTTAGATCAAAAATCCCCCAGACAAAGACCTTTGTCTGGGGGATTAATTAGAACTAGTCAACGGTAAAGCAGTAGCGAAGTCTTAAACAGCCTCATCTGTGATCGCTATTGGGTGCCTACATCCGGTAGATGGGAATAGCCGATGAGGGATCTAATCTTATTTAAGCTTACCCATCTCCTTAAGCTTTGCGTCAATCTTGTCAAGTGCTGCACGATTACCGATCAGCAGTGTGACATTTTTTTCTTCAAAGGTGCCTGTAAGTGTTGGTGGAGTTGGTGTAATTCCCAGTTTTTTCAGAATTTGCCCAACAATCTTCTTATTGGTCTGGAGAATACTGTGATTCTTTGCAGACTGATCGGCTCCTTCTACCGCACCAGCAGGTGCAGCCGTCGCACCAATCTTCTCCGCAATCATTCTAAATGTCTTCTGATTCTGGAGGATCAAAAATAGATTTTGCTTGAATATATCACCAGCAGGTGGAGTTCCGGCAGTAACATCAGCTCCTAGACCCTTAGCAATTGTCCGAGCAAATTCTCCATTAGCAGTTAATAGTTCGTTAGTCTTCTTCGCAACTTCCTTTTGATCTGCTCCGGTGATAGCAACATATTTCTGATAAGCTGATGTCAACTGAGATTGTTGTGGAACTAAAGCTTTAGCAGATAAAGATAAACTATTTAGGCTAGTAGCAATTAAACTCAAACCTAAATATACAAGTAACTTACGCATCGATCTGAAAATTCCTAATTTAAACTATGCAATGTTTGATTGTACTCAAGCAATTCGAGAGTTAGCTTCCGAAAAGCTCTTGTTAACAAGCACAAATTAGCAATTTAATTAGATTGCTTCTGTAGCAAGAATTACTTTTTATCTGAAATTTTTTAATTCTATTCAATGCATTAAATTTATATTTTTTCTGTCGTTAAAAATACTTTATTCGCTAATCTGACCTGATTTAATCGCTACTGATATCGATTAAATATTCAATCAATGTACGCCTGTCTTCAATAAAAAAGCCCATCGATTAAATCGATGGGCTTCGCTTCTAATCAGCATATTGCTGATTATTCGCGCTTAAACTAATCTAACTATTTGGTTTAGCCTCTGGCAGTAAACACTTATCAGAATCACATCCAGCAGGGCCGATTTCCTCCGTTGCACTACCAATGTCATAACGACTCAAAGCAGTGTGAAATTCGGCTGTCTGACGGCGAGTGGTGACTCCAATCATCATCTCGTCAAAAGTAGCTTTATCGATCGGTTCAAATGGCAAACGTGGGAACGTCTGATGATCGTCAAACCGCGCTAGTAGTGCGGCTGAGATATAGCCCTCATCATCCCGAATCGCTTCAAAAATCCGCTTACCGAGTTCATCAACCTCATGCTCACGCAATTCGATCGTTGCACTGGTATTGTGACGGACATAGTGTTGCTGCACGCACATGTAGAAGTCCATCTGAGATAACGCGCTAATTTGGGAAATCTCGATCGAATCTGCACCAGGAATATCAGCCCAAGACACCGCTACCGGAATCTCGATCAACCATTCGGTACAACGCGGATCATAGGCATCATTAAGCAAATTACCATTTTCATCCTTATCAGATTGCGATGGAATCACGCTATACCCGTAGTCGATACAAGCGAGGGCTACAGGATCATCCTTGCGGAAAGTGATCCGACGAATAAACCGCTGGGCTTTGGGAGCGTGCCAGCCAGGAGAGGCACCAGTCAGCAGCGATTTGGTTCCAGAAGGTTGAACAGTCGTGCAGCGATTCGGACGTTTGATCCCATGCTTATCACAGTAAGCCCACACGGTTTCTTCAACTACTTTGCGCCAAGTATTCAGATACTCGTGCTCTTTCTGCTTGTACATAATCCCCGCCGCAGTCGCCGGACGACCTTTTTCCCACCATTGCAGCCATTCAGCACCAAAGGCATGGACGAAGAAGTCAAACAAACCAGTGAACGAGACACCCACGATCGGATCTAGTTCACGACTATATTGATAGCGAGGTTCCTGGAATTTGTGATTGAGTAATGCTGCGACGGCTAAACCACTAGCAATGAAAGCATCTTTCTGTTCTTGATGGTTATCTGGATCTAGCTGATTCAGGTGTACTTCAGAAAGATTGCAATGAAAGTTCGTTCCTAAGATCTCTCCACAATTGTGAGCAACAAATCCATTCGCATCAAATCGAGCTGGGCCAGGAACTGTACAATCATAAACAGCTTCTTCACCATCAGGTGTAATCGCTGAAATAGTTGCAGTAAAACGTTCACGATTGAGTTTCCGTTGATAACCAGCAATTAAGGTCGCTAATCTTTCCGCTTTCAGTGGTTCTTGAAAACCCACTAGGTCTTGGTAAGTAGCTAGGTTATTATTAGCAATTACTAATTCATGTTGAGCTTGACAATAGTATTCAGCCAACTCGCGGTTAGAATCCGGCAACATCCGCATTCCAGCATCACGACGATTTTGGTAAATAGTAGATGCAATTCCAATTCTTAGTAACATCCGTTGCACAGCTTCTAGTAGCTCTAAGTTACTTTGAGCTAACCGAACGCTAATTCCTTTTTGCTGGGTACCTTGAACGCTACCATCAGCATCAAATAATCCCCGCAAGAAACCACAATAGAAATCATAGCTAGCTGCTTCAACTTTCGGCGTGATCGTTTTGTGACCGTGACGTATATCATATTCTGCGGCTAGTTTTCTCAATCCAGCAGAATTAATTTCGTAATATTTATTGTGCTGATTGTAAAGACCTGTGAGGGCATCTGCACACACCACATTAGATTTAACTAATTGTAATGCGTACTCTTTCATTTCAACTTGAGTATCACCCCAGAACCGCAGTTTAGCTTGAGCAGAATAACTAGCTTCATGAGTTGCAAAACAACCATCTCCGATCAAGCTTCCTAATAGCCATCCTGTTTCAGCAGTACCAGATCCATCCCAAGCTACCAGATTACGATGATTGTGGATTAGTACGCGATCACCTGGTTCTAAAGTACCAGCTTCAACCCATTGAGTATATTGACTTTTTTGAGTTTGTGATGTGACTTTTAGGACTTGATGATTGGCTGTCAGCCGGAGTTGATAGCCTTCTTTGGTTTGTAACTTCACAACTGGTTTGGTACCAGAGTAGAAAAAACCATCTTTAGTTGTACTAAACAATTCACCGTTGATATAAGTACCATGCTGAATACCAATCAAGTCTTGAACTTGTCTAGCACCGGAATCAGTATGTACCCAAGTATCAGCAGTAACACAAGGATTCAGACCAAACCTAGACAAACGATGTTCTACTTCTTTTGCATCTAGATTAGGATGATTATTTTGGAACCATTCTTTTGCTTTTCCTTGTTCGTAAACTTTGAGAAAATCAGCTTTTAATGTTGATGTTGTTAGTAGATCCGCATTTGATCGAGCTACAGCTTCACCAGCCCATTGAATCGCTCCTTCACCGGAATAATATTGCTTCTGAACTGCGGCAACGCATTCTTCTAAAGTAGGTTTTTTATGGAAAACGCGAGTATGATTACTCATCCGCAAAGCATCACGTTCTGGGTCAATTCTCCAGCTTCCATTTTCGTCTTGCTGCCACAGATTATCCTTAGCAGTTGCCCCTAATGTATCATCAGAATTGAATTGCCGCATCCCGGCTGATCTTCTAATGTTTCCGGCTACAATCGTGACCGCAGCTTCATCGATTAACAGACAACATTCAACCGAGTTTAATTGTCTCCCAATCGCCTTATTTAAGATACTCGCACAGCGTCCATATAGCTCTAACAATCTCACTGGATTAGCAACACCACCAAAGCCTTTGAGCGGTTCGCCAGCCGGACGAACGTTGCTGAGATCGATGCTGACTTGCACTTCATCATCAAATCGATCGTCACTAGATAACTCTAATAAGATCTTGTAAGAATTAACCCAACCTTGACGACTATCACCGACGCGAATTGTGGCGTTATTTCCGGCAATTTCGACGGTGCTTAATTCTTGACGACTTGCGATCGGAACTTTGCCAATTTCGCTAATAGTTGTAACACTGAGCTGATTCCTAATCGCAGGTAGATTGCCAATCAGATCTGGTTCGAGAATCCCGCCTGTGCCACAGCCCATCATGGCTAGATCCATCATCAGGGCAAACGCTGCCCAGTCGCAGACGTTCGTGCTGGTGCAATTGTAGGCACCCGAAAAGTTTTGGGGTTGTTCTAGCCATTGGCTCCCACCAACCCAGAGCCAGCGTCCTGATGGCATAGCTTTTACCTGACGCTGCATTCGATCGATTACATCGGCTTCTGCATCGGTCAGTTTACCGAGTTTGACTAGTCCGGCGAGGGTGCGGGTGCAGACATCCTGCCATGTTTCGCGTCCGGTGGCGGTGAAGCGGCTATAAGTTCTGAAAAAGACAGGATTGGCTGTAGGTGCGCTGGCGGGAAAGTCTAAAGTCTCGCAGTGAGCGGAGTCGAACTGTTGTGTCTGGGGCGAAATCTCCTCGCTGGATCCAGATCCCTGATGAACTCGGCTAAGTTCTCTAACCATGAGTGAGCTATGCTAATTGCTGAACGAACTTAGTAATATAAAGCATCCACATAGAATAAATCAATGTTGTCAAAACCGTTGATATACGCTACTCCCAGAGCTTAGATCCCCCTCTAATGGCGGAACTCCGAGTTAAAATAAGTTTGTAAACTTAATGGATTTTATTTTGAACGATAGTCTCCCTCCGTGGCGGTCTTCGATCGCCCGGGCACTACATCGCAATCGCAGCTTACCAAATGCACGTTATGTCCAATTAGCAACGGTGGATCGCGATCATCGTCCGCGCAATCGCTCACTGGTATTTCGGGGCTGGTTTGAGCCGGGTAGCCAGGCTCAGTTTGTGGCGGATATTCGATCGCAAAAAGCAATTAGTCTCCTGACGGATGCTTCCCCCTGGGCAGAAGCTTGTTGGTATTTTCCCAAGACGCGGGAGCAGTTTCGATTGAGTGGGAAGCTGGAGCTAGTCACGGTAGAATCTATCCATACCAGCTACTCTAAGGCGCGTCAGACGTTATGGCAGGGCATGTCTGATGCTGGGCGCGTTCAGTTTGATTGGGCAACGCCTGGGGCAGATAGAAGCGAAGAACCGCAAGCATTTAATCCACCCCAGCCGGACGAGCATCAGCCGTCGGAGAATTTTTGCTTATTATTACTAGATGTCATTAAAGTTACCCATTTAGAGTTACGTGGTGAACCACAGAGCTGTTATTTGTATGATTTGGTAGATGGATCATGGGAAATGCGATCGATTAATCCCTAATCAATGACTACTACAAGGCAGGTTGAAAACCTTCACATTTAGCCTGGGTGCATTTGGGTTGGACTAGACTGTTGATCGGCTGAGATCTGTCGCTACCCTTGAAGCTAATCTCTCCAGTAATTCCATTAATATTGAAAGTAGGATCTTCGATCGTTTCTTGAACTTGTTTACGAGCTTCACGAGGATCTAGATCGAGTGGGACTAGATCTAGAGCTTTGATTGCTACTTGGGTCGCATCGTAAGTCATCGCAATCCGGTGATCTAGCTGGGATTTATTTCCCCAGAAATCAGGCAGCGCGATCGTATTGTTTTGATAACTAGAGGAGTGCCAGGGGAGGCTGATTACTAGTTTTTTCAATTGCTGACTACTGAAATTAAACAGAGTTTGATCTTTAACAACTTCATTGCCGATAATTGGTAAGTCGCCATTATTTTCACGAATGATCGATAGGAGTCGATTGCGTTCTGGAGCCGAGCTGGTATAGGCATCAGGAATTAGGACGATCGCTTGTGCTCCAGCTTGTTTGGCTGCTTGGAGATAGGTAAGTGCCGATCCTTTACCCTCAAAGTTAAACTCTTTGACGATATTGATCCCTTGAATATTTGCTTTCAACGCTTTAGTCATTGAGTCACTAAAGGCTCTACCGCTGGTATGAAAAAGGGCGATTTTAGTATGTTTGTGGCTTTTGAGATAAGCAGCAATTTGTTTGCCAGATATTTCACTACTTGAGCAAACTCGAAAAAAGAAATTATCTGGAGTTTTATTAGTTAATTTACTAGATGTACTGGTACTAGAAATTAGAACAGTTCGCTCGGATTTGTAGATTTCTCTAGCGGATAACGTTACTTCTGATGAGTAACTACCAATTCCAGCAATTACACCTCTTTTTAGAATATTGGTGGCTAACCCGCGTACCTGATTTTTGTCATTGCGATCGTCTACCAAGACGACTTCTAGTTTCCAGGTATGATTGGGATCTGCATTCCACTGCTGCTGGGCAAAGCTGACTGCTTTGAGCATACTCGTGGGAATATCTAGTGGAGTAGACTGAGATCCAGGCACGGTGACGGCAATACTTTTGACTGGCACTTTGCGATCTGCTAGCTTGGCATTTTCTAGCATAATTAGCGTTTCTGGATCTTTTTTATCAGCCCAAGCTTGGTTTAAAAATTGAACTGCTCTCGGATAATCGTTGTTGGCAATTGCATTAGCACCAGCTTGTTTATCTTCTTGAGGACTAATACTTCCTTCTTGAAGCAAAATTTCTTCGCCAACACTAATTCCGTCTCCAATTTTGTTGTCACGAGTGGATTCTAATTGAGGCAGACTGGTAAGACCATAAAATAATATAGCGGCAGCCGTGCCAATAAATACGATCGGTGGTACTTTCACTTGGTTTCCTCTAACGTTAATTGTTACTAGAGGCTGAAATACCAGAATATGCAGTATTTTTGAAAAAATTGAGTCAGGTTTAAGTTCTGGCTCAACTTTAGCTGCTGGGTAGAATAACGGTGGATCGTAGGGCGAAGTTAGTAAGATTGGTAGAATTGATGCACCAGGGCAATCCCTATCGTGCAAAGTCAATTCTGCTCTAGTATTGGTTAAAGCAACTTCTAGACTTTGACCATTAGTTACCCATTTCGTCAATAGTCGATCGAAGAAAAGCTGCAATACCTGATAATGAACGGGAATTCTAAAAGCAATTACATTCGGGACACCAATATTATTTGATGCTAAGGCTCTAGCAACTCCAATACTCGAACAACCTGCCAAAACTACCAGCTTTAGGCCATGATTAACACTATCTTTGAAAGGTTTAGTTAACTCCTGAATCGAGATACTATCACCGCGATCGTTGATATTAATTCGCCCATCAATTCCGCTTTGATCGGCGTAGCTGTGCCCAACAATGATGATGACATCAAACACCTCGTCAGCAATAGTTTTGAGCAGTTCTGCTGGCGACTGTGGCTCGATTGGCCTAAAAATTGCAGTAAGTGGAAAATGTTTTTTCAGATCGTCAATACAAATTTTTTGTTTGATGTTTTTTTGACAGCCCAAAACTACAAGGATTTTAGGTGCGCCGAGCCAGATCAATTTTTTAGGTTGTTTTGGGGGTGCGAATACAACGCTAACACTTCTATTTTCCCGTGCCAGCACGTTGGTAATAAATGAGGTTCGTTCAAGTGGCAGAGCTTGAAGATCGATCTCATCAGTTCGGATTACCAGTCTAATTGTTTTGCTCGGATCTGTGCCGATCAAACTCTGAAGTAATTCTTCGCGAATAATTGACCAGGGATCTTGAGATAACGTCAGATTTATTGCTGCTTGAAGCTGCTGAATATCTGTTCTCAATTTGCCAAGCAGATCGGCTACCTGGCAAACCATTGTTTCAGGAATTTGAATGCCACCAAAGTAGCAATCTTGAGTCGTTGCCGCTTGAAAATCTTTGATGATTTGTCTATTTAACGTAACCAAAGATTGAACGTTTAATAAACATGAAGCAACGTCATGGGGCTGACTGATAATCGATCCGGTTTCATCATCAATGGTAGCACTTGTCAGCGTTACAAACACTTGCTCTGAATCAGGAATGCGAGTGATATGAATGATCCGAACATAGGTCATAGAATTTAATCTCTAAAATAATCACAAATCAGTCAGCACCCGTATCTTAATTTAGCGCGAATATCGACCAAGATCTAATTATGGCTGTCTAGACCGAGACTAGACGGCAAAAGCTTCAACGATCCGCACATTATTCATTTCTACCCAAATATTAAACCGATCGCCAACACTTGCCGTAAAGTAGAGTTGAATATAGCGATCGGTCACAGTTGAACGACTTGCCACTTGGTATAATTGTTCGCCACTTGCTGTCGCTAAAGTCAACTGCACATGGGGTGGTAGACAATCACGATCGCCGATCGCATAAATTCGGTTTAGAATTGAGTACGTGCCATCTAATAACGGAATTGCGGCAACCATCAAGCCTAGTTTGTATCCCTGCATCACCAGTCCCAAATCTTTGATTTTGCGCTGGTAATGATGATTTTCTGGATTAATTGTCCATAAATATTCCGCAGCCTGCCACCGCAGTGTTTCGTCGGTGGTGTGTTGAACTAGATGAACCAGCAATAACAAAGGTGATTCAATATTTTGGGGTAGCTTAATGTGATTAGCTGGGGTTTGATTGGCATATAAGTTTCTCACTATCTGGCAGATTTCGAGTTCATTAGTTGGGATGATCCCCTGTAGATTAAACTGTTGCTCTGTTGACTTGGCAAAGTAGCCAGATAAACTGACAGATCGATCGTAAAATCCATTAATTGAGATCCAGTCGCGTTCGGGCAGCTTTTGTTCAATCGTCTCAACTAATTTTGCTGTTGCTTGCTCAATTGAGCTAGTTTGAGCTTGAAACCAGCGACTAATCTGAGTAACTATCAGCTCTGGCTCTGCATAGATTTCTAGATACTCAGGTGAATTCAGAATTGCTCCCCATTGGGCGAAGGGTAGCGTTAATCGGGGCGAAAAGATAGATTGATGCTGTTTGAGTCGATCGATCAGTTTTCGCGCCTCTAGCTCGGACAATGGTGGTAAATTTGGGATCTCGCCTCGTTCACTGGAGATAGCTTGCCGTGACACTAGATCGCACATAGTCCAGAGGGAGTCTAAGTTGCTAACTAGATCTACTGCGTCAACTTCATAGCTGTGTAAATTTCGATCCAAAGTGGCTTTCTGGCATAAGTACCGATGGGAAATAAAACCCCACAAATGTAGACAGTTATGCTCAGTATCGACTTGAACTGGTACATAATAATCGGCAATCCAATTACTTAATTCTACCCATTCTCGCTGAACTTCAAAGCCCATAAAATCTAGATCTTGACTAGGAATAAAAGCAACTTTGATTCCGGCAACTGACAAAGCAAAGCCATTAACTAATTTAGCTACAAAGATTAAGTTTGGTTCTCCACTGGGGAAAATTGATGTGACAGTTAAGTTAAGCGATTCTGTTAGATATCCACTAATCGCCTGCACGTATTGCTGCACATTACCATCACGCAGATTCTCCGTTGGAGAGGCTCCGCCAACGACTTCGATCCAAATGTGCTCTGGATAAATTGTTTTTAATAGTTGGGTTTGATTTGGAGAGATATTCATAAAAAATAGTTTGATTTGGGCTACTAAATACTTGCGTGAAACGATCGAGCTTATGTGATGCGGGGAGAGTTAATTTGTCTCAGGTATTGCTCTAATAGCTGCTTGACAGATTCGATCGCCAAGCTGTTGGGATCGGCTGTTTTGCCCTCAGGGTGGGAGATTTGAGTATAAATGTTGTCGAGTAAATCTAGATAGATATCACCTAGCTTTCGGGATACTTTGGTTTGATAATTATTTGTTAGCTTAGTAATTTCGGCGGGACTAAGTTCTGTCCAGGATCTAGATACTTCGCCATCTTTACTCTTCGTCAGCGCAAATCGATCCTGGGCAATTAGGGCAGCGACATCTTTTTGCTTCAGATGTTGATGATGGTACAACATCACAATTTTTTGAGATTCCGCAGGTAAACTATTGATAAATCGATCGATGATGGCAAATAACTGTCCGAAGATCTGGGCTGATTCGTCGATGTCTGGTGATGGTAAACTAGCATACCGATCGATCGAAATCGATCGAGATTGATCGTCGTAGCTATGCACCACAGGACTAGCCGCAGCCCGAATCAAACTCCCAACTCGATCGATCCGACTACCCAATTCTTCGATTTTGATATCAATAGCTATTGCTTGTACTGCTGTTAGAATTTCCTGCCAGTCGCTCGATCCTAGCTGATTTGCACCGATCTTCGATCGATCTAAATAGTTCTTAAATACCTTGCAGATTGAAACATCTAATTCCAATTGAGCTGGTACAATATTGGCGGTTAAAGCCGTCCGCATTTGTCGATAACTCGATCTAGCAACAATTCCCAGATTTGATAAACCAAAATAAGGATGGCCATTTGACCTTAAATCTGTGTAGGTATGATATCTCACCACCTGATAAGTCCAGCTCTGCAAACCAACGAATAAATTCGGTTGATACTGAGCATCAAACCCCTTGAAGAGATCTTGAACACTCAATGTCGGTGTGATCAATCGTTCAAATAGTTCTGCTGACTGTTGTGAACTAGGAATTTTTCGCCAAATGTGACAGGCTGCTTTAATATTCATCGCCGCAATCCAATTAAACCAGCAATTATCGCTATTGAGCGTAGATTGAGTTAATGTCGATTCTCCGTTGGAACGGGCTTTCCGCCAACGATATAAATTATCAACGATCATAGTAATCAATTCTGGAGCGGATTGTGATTCGCCCAATTCATCGATATTCAATACTCGATCGAAATAAGTATTCACCAGATCGAGATTCGATCTAGCTACGCCCGCAATATCCAAATTCCCAGCTTGACAGATCGTCAGTACTGCCGCTGGATCACACTTCCATGAAATATGAACGGAGCCAGATGAATGTAGTTGCCACTTGTCGATCGATCGATAAAATATACTTAAAGGATTGATGGTCATAGATTTGGCATCGTTTGGCTCTAATTTCATTGATTGAGATGACTACTAGATTTTATGCACAAAAAAGAAGCGATCTATATAGATCGCTTCTTTTTTAATTTAAGTTGCTCCGAATAGAACGCCTACGATTGAAACCATCCTGACGGATACGCTCTGCGTTGGCGTAGCCTCGCCTCTGGCGTTCTGTGGCTCATGACGAGAAGTCCGCCTACTCGCAATACGGTTCGGTTAGCCAGCGACTGTTCGCGTTCGCGAAGCGTCTGCCTGCGCAGAAGCGTTCCCGCAGGGTAGTCGCCGCTAGTGATGCAAAGTCCGCCTGCGCGGACTAATCCAATCCGAGAAATTAGGTTAACCGAACCGTATTGCGCCTACTCGGACTAAATAATCTTGGCTATTGCTCTCAGTCCGCGTTGGCGGACTTTGCACCACTAGCAGCGGTTTTAACCGCTGAAGTTAATCCTAACGACGAGCTTGCAATACCGAGATTGCCCGTTGATACTGGGGATCTTGCTTGCTGCCCATCAAGGCTGGTGACTCCGAGAGGTTGCGCTGATCTGTACTGCTGAGATCTATCTTAATATCTGGTGTCACACCTTTGTGCCCGATATCGGTGCCATTGGGAGTATAGTAATGAGCGACTGTCACCGCCATTCCCGAACCATCGGAGAGCGAGTGGACAGACTGCACTAGAGCTTTACCAAATGTCTGAGCACCGATAATTTGAGCGCGGCGGTTGTCTTTGAGTGCGCCAGCGAGAATCTCACTAGCACTGGCGGAGTTACCATCGACTAGGACAGCCATTGGTAGCTGAGTTAGAGCACCCTGCACCGCCCGAAAATCTTCGTTACCGCCTTTACGATCGACTGTTTTAACGATCGTGCCGTTGTCCATCCACATCCGCGCAATTTCGACGCTGGCTTGGAGCAGTCCACCTGGATTGCCGCGCATATCTAGCACATAGGCGTTCACCTGCTGACGATTGAGAGCCTTGATCGCTTTTTCCATCTGCTCGGCAGAGTGGGAGCTAAATTCAGAGAGGCGGATATAACCGACTTTCAGTTTACCTTCTTGTTTTAGTTCTGAAAATACCGAAGCTACTTCGATTTGGGCGCGGGTGAGCGGAATATCGAATGGAAGCTTGCCACCACGGGCGATTTTGAGCGTAATCGATTTGCCAATTTCGCCCCGAATCAGACTAATGGCTCCATCGAGAGTCATGTTCTGAGTCGATTTGCCATCGATCGCCACAATCGCATCGCCAGCCTTGATTCCAGCTTTAAATGCGGGGGAATTCTCGATCGCTTCAGCAACAACCAGTTGTTTTGTACGGGGGTTGGCTTCTAATTTAATCCCCACACCAGACATTTCACCACTGGTTTGATTATTCAGGGATTGAAACTGCTGGGGATCCATAAAGCGGGTGTAAGGATCGCCCAATTTTCGCAGGATCGATCGAATGGCAACATGTGCCTCCTGACGACTGCCATAGTTGCGTTTGAGTAGCTCTGTACGAGTTTTTTGCCAGTCCAACCGATTGAATGTCCCATCTACATATTCTCGATTGACGATCTGCCAAACCTCGTCTACCACTGCCTTGGGGCTATCTTTAAAGGTTGTAGCAGCAGCATTGACAGAAATGGGGAACAATGTTGCCAGAACTGCTCCGGTAAACATGGCTCCACGGAGAGCTAATTTTTGTTGCCAAATAGATCGAGCTGTAGATGGTTGAATCATAGTGAAGATAATGCCAGTGCTTGGAGGTGGTTACTTGAGCTGTTGATGATCGCCAGACTTAGCTGATTGAGGCAGAGCTGAATAACTTATCTAGTTAATTTAACTCGATCGCCTTAGTTTGTGCTCTCTATGTTACTTTTTACTTTAAGACACGTCAAAAAACTTATTAAACTGTAACTTAAAGTATTTTAAATAACTTGCTTGGTTAATCTCTGTATGGACAATTCTAATCACTGGAATCAAAATTGTCATCGATCTGGTTGCCCCATCGACTCAATTAAATCGGGATCATCGGAATCAGATTGAGATCGTGACTGGTGAATGTATCAATAGATGCGAAATCTAAATCTCTACGGCTACATCGAGCCGCAAAATTACATCGATCGCACAAACCCTTGGACGCAGCGACTTGGGGGAAAGGTTCCCGCAGGTGCTGGTAAGCGTCGAGGTAGTCGGTGAGTTTAGCTAATAGTTCCAGCAGATCTGTTTTAGTTTGATTATGTTGCTTGAGCGTATAACTAATCTTGACCGATTTGGGCTGGGGCGTGGACTGGATAAACCAATAGCTAAAAGCAATTTGCTTGGGGACATAATCGCTAGTTTCCGCAAGTATGTACAAATAGAGTCGCGTTTGCCATTCTGCATCTAGATCTTTTTTGTATTTGGGCAGTGGATAAGTTTTCCAATCAATAATATCTGCGCGATCTGGGTGTAGGATTACCAAATCATAGATGGCAGTGAATAGGTAATCACCAAATTCTAACGTCCGCACCTGTTCACTTTCTCGCCAGGTTTGCGGATCTGACTCAAATAGGGCAGGTGCTGTCTGGAGCATCGCTTGCATCCAGGTATTTAGTTGAGGCGAACGCGCTAAAATTGGCTCGATCGGCAATCCCAATTCTCGCTGGTGCATCAATAGGTGAAAGTCACTGCCCAACTGAGTTTTGACTTGCTGTGCTGGATTAATTGGCAGATTTAATCGATCGAAATAAGTATGCTCGAACTGACGCGGGCACTTTTCGAGAATGGTCAGATGTCGTTGAGATATTCGCAACACAAAGATTAGGCTTCAGAAATCATAAATTTACCAAATCAACAAAAACAACGCTTTTCAAGTACTGCGATTCACTATTCACTATTCACTATCCACTAATTATTTAGGCTCTCGTTAAAACAAAGATGCTGCCTTCGTTACCACGACTGATTCGTAGGGATTCGTCGATGTAGGTGACTTCGAGCCATGCGGGTGCTCTGCCCTCTTTTCGATTGATTGGCAGATCGATCGCAGTGAATTTCTGACCGTTTTCAATGGCAGTAATTAGTCTGTCGGGGGTTGAATAATCAATTAGCTTTTGTAAGCCAATTACCGATCGATTAAATTCGACATTTACCCTTGATTCACTAGTTGGTGTGAACTTCGCCACGATCGACACAATTCCATTTAGTCCAGGGATGATACTGCTAACTTCAGCGATATTATAAACAGCACTCGTTGTTGGTCGCAGACACTGATAAATCGTACCGAGTTTGACTAGGGGAAACTTATCGATTCCCAATAAACTTTGGCTACTGGTATAGAGCAATCGCCAATCGCCAGCGAGGAGATCGATCGCTGTTGTCAGTGGGCGGGGATGGGGATTTCGCAACTCCAATGCTGTAACTGTCGCGAGAATCGCTTGCTTGTCCGTTTGCGTTGCCAGAATACCGCGATCTTTGGTGGCGATCTCTGCGAGTAGTTGAGCTTTAAGCATAAAAATTCCTCATCGATGATTTGGCAGTGAAAAATTGTGACGTTTGGTGTTGTTTATTTCAAAATACGCTCTATCCCCGATCCCCTCACTTTTGAAGGAAGTCTAGTGATAAACTATGAGAACTTGCAAGCTTAATTGATTCACTATGTCTAATAACCTCGATACCCTCGATCTTGATGCTCTGGACGCATTTGTCAATCCAGCGTTGAAACAACAAAATCGGTTTGAACCAGCACCAGTGATCGCAGTTCAGCGGAATACCTCCATTCTAGAGTGGTTGGAATCACAGGGGAGATTAATCGATCGAGACGAACGGGATCCAGCAGTCTCAGCCCTAGATCAACCAAATCTAGAAGAAGAATTATTTGAAGACGACAACAGCTACCAGGAAGAAGAAAGCGACGATTCTGATGATAGCGACGACGACTAGATCCTCAAATCACCACAATTAATTCGCAGATGGAACTAGTGATGAAAATGGAAGTAGTGATGAAATTAGCCAGGAGGAAATAGATGGAGGGTCAATCAGCGTCTGTCAAGGGCTTGAATCCGACTGGGACTGGATTACTGATTCTGCTAGGAGCAATCCTGACTGGATCGATTATCTGGCTTGATTGGCAAAATGGAAGTAGCCTCAGAGCATCCTTACTGATACCATTTTTGGTGTCCACCATGATGGTGGGGACGATCGGCTATCGAGTCATCCCGATGCTCAAGCAGTTGAAAATGGGGCAGTTCATTCGCGAGGATGGCCCCCAATCACATCTCAAAAAGGCCGGAACGCCAACGATGGGCGGCGTTTTTGTCGTACCTGTAGGCGTACTGCTGGGAATTATTAGCTCGCAGTTTAATCCCGATGCGATCGCCGTAGCTATCGCTAGTTTAGGCTATTTGGCGATCGGCGGTGTAGATGACTGGAAAAGTTTGAGCAATGGTCAAAACGAAGGTCTGACCCCCAAAGGTAAGCTAGCATTACAAACTGGGATTGCGATCGCTTTTTGTGGCTGGGCATTCTACAGTAGGGGCACTGCCATTACTAATGTTCATTTACCGTTCAATCTAGTTTTGCCATTGGGCTTGCTGTTCTGGGCACTAGCTGTATTTACATTACTTGCAGAGAGCAATGCTACCAATCTGACTGATGGTGTAGATGGCTTGGCTGGCGGTACTGGAGCGATTGCCTTGGCAGGTTTAGCAGCGGTTATTTTCCCCAAAGAGCCTCAACTAGCGGTCTTCTGTATCTGTCTCAGCGGTGCCTATCTGGGCTTTGTGATCCACAATCGCAATAAAGCAAAGGTGTTCATGGGTGACACAGGTTCCCTCGCCTTGGGCGGTGCTTTGGCTGCTGTCGGGATTCTCACTGAGAATATTTGGCCATTATTAATTATCAGCGGGATCTTTGCGATCGAAGCCCTCTCTGTCACCCTCCAAGTTGGTTATTACAAAGCCACCAAAGACTCTGATGGCAAGGGTAAGCGATTATTCAAAATGGCTCCCATCCACCACCATTTAGAATTGAGCGGCTGGACAGAAACCCAAGTAGTCGGCATGTTTTACGCGATTGCTTCAATCTTGGTACTGATTGCATTAGCCACAAAATAAACCTCGATTCTCTTGTCCCCTCCCCTTGGAAAGGGGAGGGCTAGGGTGGGGTAAAGATCTCCGCAGCATTCAAACATCACAAACATGGCAGCATCCCCGCTCGATCGTGCCAAAGCCTCAGCAGACAAAGGAAACTGGTCAGATGCCATCGATCACCTTCAACAGCTATCGATCGACCAAATCACTGGCAACGAAATAGTTCTAGATATTGCCCTCCAAATCCTAATCCAAGCTGATTTTGATCAGCAGTGGGAGATCGCCAAAATCATCCCCAAGCTGGGTAATATTGCCATCCAACCACTCCTAGATCTACTCAATGATATTGACATCGATTTAGAAGATCGGTGGGTTTTAGCCAGGATTTTAGGGGAGTTTCACCAGCCCCAAGTAGTCACCGCCCTGATCGAATTAATTCAGCAGCAAGAAGATCATGAACTAACCGAAATTGCTACCAGCGCGCTGACTAAAATTGGTGTCCCCGCAATCTCAGCATTAACAGATCTTTTAGCCACACCAACTCGAAATACTGCCGTCACCATCCTCGCTCAAATTCGTCATTCCAAAACGATCGAGCCATTAATTCAAGTCATCGACGATCCAGATTCACAGCTTCGGAGCCTAGCTATCGAAGCACTAGGCAGCTTTCACGATCCGCGCATTCCACCCCTGCTAATTACCAAGCTCACCGATCTAGCCCCAACTGTGCGTAAAGCCGCAGTAACTGCGCTCTCTCTCCGCAGCGACATCGCGGCTGAATTAGATTTAAGCCAACATTTGCGCCCGTTATTATTCGATCTCAATTTAGCTGTCTGTCAAGCAACTGCACTAGGTTTAGCTCGATTAGCCGATCGTCTAAACATCGAAGCTTTGACAGCAGTATTATTATCTCCGCAGACACCGACGGAACTGCAATCTTCAGTTATCCTCGCATTGGGATGGATTGGCACTATACCTGCGATCGATAGTCTGATGACGGCTTTCCCACTTGTCGCTCCTAGTTTAGCTCCAGAAATTGCGATCGCGATCGGCAAAACAGAGCAAGAGCGCGTCTATGCTAGTCAAGTCCTGGCCAATCACTTACAGATGTTGGCTCCATCTGCTACGATCATCAGGCAAGAAATAGCTACAGCACTAGGGAACTTAGGCAATCGGGCGATTGTCCCAGATCTAGTTCGGCTACTTGACGATCCAGTCGATCGAGTCAAGCTGTATGCCATCAATGCCATCTCAAAACTTTCTGATAATTGAGTGTAAAGGATGACAATTCAACTGGGTAATATAACTATGACAGTAGTTGTACTCCAACTCAAAACTAAAGCTAGACAATTTTAACAATGTCCAAACTTTCAACCTCACTGCTATCTACAGCCGGATTATTGCTTGTGACTACACTAGCGATGACTCCGACTAAACTTCACTCCGAAACTAAGCCACCCGCAACAGTCACAAGCCCCTTGCCAGCAAAAGGATTACCAGCCGTGACTGGAACTGATTCCCTGCCCAAGACAGCCGAGACTCGTCCAGCCGTGGTACCAGAAATGGTTAAACCATCCACTGGTGCAAGTGTTGTAGTTCCTGGTAAACCAGTTACTAATACGGCAATCCCGACAATTGCTGCTCCTGGCAAACCAGTTACTAATACGGCAACTCCCGCAATTGCTGTTCCTGGTAAGCCAGTTATCAACACCGCAGCCCCTACTCCTAGTAAGTCAGTTACTGGTACTGGCACTCCGGCTCCTACTCCAACTGCCCCAGTCAAGCCTGGTGTCGCAGCAACCACTCAGCCACCGACAGCAGAACAGATCAGTCTGACGCTCAAGCTCAAAGAAAAAAAAGTATACGTCTATAAAGACGGTAAAGCCATTGCCAACTATCCGGTAGCGATTGGCAAAAAAGGTTGGGAAACACCAACAGGCGAATGGTATGTGATGGAAAAGATCACGAATCCAGGCTGGACTAGCTTTAAGAACGGTTCATTTATTGCTCCTGGCAAGAAAAACCCGCTGGGCGAACGCTGGATTGGCTTCTGGACTGATGGAAAAGATACGATCGGTTTCCACGGCACACCAGATGTCAAATCCGTTGGTAAAGCTGTCTCTTCTGGGTGCGTACGGATGTATGACAAAGATGTTAAAGCACTATTCCCACTAGTTAAAATCGGTACTACAGTGAAAGTAGTAAACGAGTAAATCTATCAAAAAAAAAGAGTGGAACTTCGTTTTCACTCTTTGAACTTTTATTCTACTTAAAATGGGATTAGGCTACTCAACTCCTATGGCAATCTAGATGGAATTTAGGACAATTCTGTTCCAATTTGGCAGAATCAACACAGTCTGTGTCCTAATCCTTCTGGACTTTAATCGTTTGAGAAAATAAAAAATGGCTTAGATTAGAAGTTTTACAGGCAAATATTCCCCTAGATGGGTGTAATCTGAACATCCAAATCTTTGCTAACTGTAATGATCGTTTGCATCGGGCAAACTTGCCAATCACCTGCAAAGATTGGCTCAGATGCCAGAATTACCGAGTCTGGATAATCAATACTATTTTTAATCCAATACAAAGTCGGCACCGTCGCTCTGTGGGCAAAACGAGAAGCAATCAACTGTTCGCCATCACTGATCACAATATTTGCTGAAATAGTAGTGCGCTCTCGCTCTACCAGATCGCGGAGGATGTGCAGAGTTTGCTGAAGTGCAGTTGCTAGTGGCAAATCGGGATGAGTATGTAGTTCGTTAGAAAACAGCGCAAAGATATGCTCTGAGTCAGTGGTACCATCGATCGATTGATAGATGTGATGATGCAGTTTATCCCGAATTTGCTTGTACAGTCCACTGCGGAATTTATCAATAAACCCATTGTGAATAAATAATAGCTTGCCATCTCGAAACGGTTGGCAATTAGTCAAACTGATACATTGTCCAGGCGTTGCGCTGCGGACATAGCTCAACATACAACCAGTTTCTACATATCGGCTCAGATATGGTAGATTGATGTCCGTCCAGATTGGTTGAGTGTGCTTGTAAATAAACGGATCTGTTTGTTGGTGCGGATGATACCAACCAATCCCAAAACCATCAGCATTGATAATCCCTGCGGTCATTTCACGCGGCTGATAGCTCTGGACGACCAATGAATGCTCCGGTTGAGCAATTAATCGATCGAGTGATTGGGGGATCCCCTGATAAGCGAGTAAACGGCACATTTGCAACTGACGAGCGGTAATTAGTGACTATAGCACTTCTGGGGTATTCCTACTCGCGCTGACTTCATTCATCGCATATTGCCTAAACGTTTCCATATCAGCCTGAAGTGTGGACTCTACCGCATTTCGCACAAAGTCATTATTCATCAACACTGCCAAAAATCCTGGCACCGCATAAGCTACTGTTAGTTTGACAATACTACTGTCCTTGCGATCGTAAAATCTAATTCCGCCCCGATTTGGCAATCCATCCACCGACTCCCACTGAATCAGTTGATTTGGTACTTCTTGCAAGCTCCGCGCCAACCAAGTAAACTCAAACGCTTTCACCGCCAGCTTCCACCGCGATAGTTCGGGGGTGTCTTCGAGAATCTCAACTGACTCAATCCACTTAAAATAACGCGGCATCAGTTCCAGATTTTGCCATAAACTCCACACGAGATCGATTGGAGCAGCAACTTCAATCTGGACGCTATGTTCTAACCATTCGGACATAATTTGGTGGATGGTGGATGGTGGATGGTGGATGGTGGATGGTGAATAGCGCGTAGATTTTAGGTGAGTTCTAGTCTTGTAGTAGGGTGGGCACTTCCCACCAACTAGATCTCAGCTAAATTCTAGTTATTAAACACTGGCTAGCTGTGCGGCTGGATTTAACTTGTCCGCATTAACCAGAATTGCTTCAGCGGCTTGCTTACCAGAAATTACCGCTCCTTCCATACTATCAATATAATCCTGTGCAGTGTAACTTCCAGCTAGGAAGAAATTAGCAACTGGTGTAGCTTGGGTAGGACGAAATGGATCCATCCCAGGTTTTTCTCGATATAGTGACTGGGCAAGTTTGACCACACTCGACCAGGTAACATTGAGTTCACGGGCAGAAGGGAATAGATTCTGAACTTGTTTGATAACGTGTTCGACAATCTCCTCATTCTTCATTGGGATAAATTTTTCGCCAGGAGTCAGCACTACCTGAAGTAATGAACCTTCCCCTTCTTTATAGAAATTAGCGGGGCTAGTGAGCGCGAGATCGGCAAAACAGGAGAAGTCCGCATCTGCACTGTAGAGTAAGTTATCCATGCCAGCAGCATGATCCAATTGGCTCCGCTCGGCACTATCCTTCATCTCAGTCACCCAGCCGTCGAACCGCAGTTGGACAGTCGCAACTGGAACAGCCTCAAGCTTGAAGATATTATCAAAGAAAGTTGATGTGCGCCAATCCGTTGGCACGATCCGCTGAATCCCTGGGACATCGCAGGCGCAGACATAGGCATCAGCCGTAATTGTCTCGACAGTATCGCCACTGGCAATATCAAATCCAGTGATGTGGATATTATCGCCTTCACCTGTATATTTGATCTCGCGGAGTTGGCTACGAGTATGAATCTTGGCACCCTTTGATTCTAAGTACTCAACGATCGGTTTGTGCAGATAGTCCGCAGGCGAACCGATCAACATATTCAGCTTCGATGCTTCGGTTTTCGACGCAAACATCATAAAAATCGTCAGCATACAGCGCGCTGAGATATTCTCCGTATCGATGAATCCTAGTGCTAACGCGATCGGATCCCACATCCGGCGTAAGCTATGATTGTTGCCACCATGCGATCGAAACCAATCTGCAAAACTAACTCGATCGAGATCGCGAATCATCTTCATCGCTGTCTCATAGCTCACCAAGCCAGGAACAATTGGGCTAGTCCCCAAGGCCAGCGCATTGCGGAGCTTGTCCACGATCGTCAATTGCTGCGTTGTGAAAAATGCCTTCAAGCCATGAAAAGGCGCGCCCAGAAAGAATCTAAAATCTAACTTGCCAATATCGCCGCCAGCATTGACAAAATTATGAACGTGCTCCTTGGGTAAAAAGATATCTACGGCACCAATGCGCTGCATCAGGGCAAAGAGATTGGCGTAGTTATTGAAAAAGACATGCAATCCCATCTCAATATGGTTGCCGTCTGGATCCACCCAGCTACCCACTTTACCGCCAACGAAGGGGCGGGATTCAAAGATCTCTACCTCATGCCCTGCATCGACCAATTCGATCGCCGTAGTCATGCCTGCCAATCCCGCGCCAACAATTGCAACCCGCATATCTATAAAGTCGTTATTTTTAGGTACCTCTACAGATTTTAAGATTTTTTGAGAGTTTGTGCATCCCCATCCCCTCATCCCTCACCCTCTTGGCTTATCTTAATATCCTTTTTCAACAGGGGGTTGCTATTTATCAGTAAGTGGTGTTATATTATATAAGTTGTCAAAAACAACACATGACGCGGAGTAGAGCAGCCTGGTAGCTCGTCGGGCTCATAACCCGAAGGTCACTGGTTCAAATCCAGTCTCCGCTACCAATTTAAAAAAGCCATACCTTTTGGGTATGGCTTTTTGCTTTTACTACTTACAATAAAATATCAAGATCTGTTATTTTGGTGCTTTCTTCCAACCGTTAGCAATCGCTTCTGATTCAGTACAAAACCATCGCTCTCCTTTGCCGAGATTGATCTCTGTTATTTCGTAGTCTCTCATCCCTCGAAGATGATAAAGTTTCTTCTGATTGTTCCAAGATATGTTGCCTTTAATATTGCAACCTGGCTTAGGACTTATGTTTTGGGCGAAAAGACGATTTGAGAGTAGTGTGATACCACCTAGAATTACTACACGTATCAATATTTTCACAGGAAGGCTCGATTATTGGTAAATATAGTATTCCCAACAATCGATCGAAAGACACATATTCGCAAAAAAACATGGTGGGCGCAACTTATGACATTCGGAAATTGTTAGATTGTCGCGAAGATGGCACCCACCCCGCCCGATGGGCACCCCTCCAAGGAGGGGATTTTCATGAGGGGGTTATGTGCCTTCGATCGATCCCTGATTATCGCGCCACTCATAGGCTGCGGCGGTGCGTTCTCGATCGATCTTGAAGATCGATACACCTAGCGGTGGAATACAGAGATCTAGTGAGAACTTGCGGTTGTGGATTGACCATTCATCCGCCCACTTACCGCCGAGGTTCCCCATGTTGCTACCGCCGTATTTCCGCGCATCGCTATTGAAGATCTCGGTGTAGAAGCCGTGTTCTGGTACGCCAATTCGGTAATGTGCGTGGGGTTGAGGGGTGAAGTTACAGATGATCACTAGCTCATCACTGCTGTTTTTATCTCGGCGAATAAAGGAAATCACACTATGACGACTATCGGTACAGTCGATCCACTCAAACCCTGATTCCTCAAAATCTTGAGTGTAGAGGGCGGGTTCATGACGGTAGATATAGTTGAGATCGGTCAGGAATTGACTCATCTGTTGATGCGGAGCATGTTGCAGCAATTGCCACTCTAGATCTGACCAGACATTCCACTCACTCCACTGGGCAAACTCCATTCCCATGAACAGAGTTTTCTTGCCTGGATGACTGAACATGTAGGCATAGAGACAGCGCATATTCGCGAGTTTCTGCCACTCATCTCCAGGCATTTTGCCGATGATGTTGCTCTTACCGTGAACTACCTCATCGTGGGAGAGGGCGAGCATGAAATTCTCGCTGTGGTTATACCACATGCTAAACGTGAGATTGTTTTGGTGGAACTGGCGGAACCAGGGATCCATCTCAAAATAATCGAGCATGTCGTGCATCCAACCCATGTTCCACTTGAGGTTGAAACCCAAACCGCCCAGGTAAGTAGGCGCGGATACCATCGGCCAGGAAGTGGACTCTTCGGCGATCGATAGTGCCCCTGGAAAGTAGCTAAAGATGAGATGATTGGTCTGGCGGAGGAAGTCAGCAGCTTCAATATTTTCTCGTCCACCATATTGGTTCTTGACCCATTCTCCTTCTTCCCGACAGTAATCAAGATAGAGCATCGAACTCACGGCATCGACTCGAATCCCATCAATGTGGTACTTATCAAACCAGAACAGCGCATTGGCATAGAGGAAGTTTCTGACTTCATTCCGGCCATAGTTAAAAATTAGTGTGCCCCATTCCTTGTGTTCACCCTTGCGTGGATCTGAGTGCTCGTACAGGTGCGTACCGTCGAAGAAGGGTAAACCGTGCCCATCTTTGGGGAAATGTCCAGGCACCCAATCGACCAATACACCGATATCGGCTTGGTGACATCGATCGACAAAATACATGAAATCTTCTGGTGAACCATGCCGCGAAGTCGGCGCGTAGTAACCAGTCACCTGATAGCCCCAGGAGCCATCAAAAGGATGCTCTGAGATCGGCAATAGCTCAATGTGTGTAAATCCGAGATTCTGCACGTAGGGAATCAATTTATCGGCCAATTCGCGATAGGTCAGAAACCGTGCCCCTGGATTGTAATCTGAAACTGTCACAACGGCTGAATCAGACCCATCTGGTAACTTAGCTGGCTCACTAGCCGCAGCATGGAGCCATGAGCCTAAATGACATTCATAAACTGAGATTGGCTGACGCAGGGTATCGGCATGACGACGACGATCGATCCAGTCTTGATCTTGCCACTGATGGCGGGTCAGATCGGCAACAATTGACGCTGTTTTAGGACGGGCTTCCTGGTGAAATCCATAAGGGTCAGTCTTTTCGTAAGGATGACCATCCTGATTCTTGATTTCATATTTATAAGACGCGCCAACCTTGAGTTCGGGTATAAATAATTCCCAGATTCCATTCTCCCGCTTCGCCATTTGGTGTTTCCGCCCATCCCAGTGGTTGAAATCACCAATTACTGAAACATTGCGCGCGTTCGGTGCCCAGACTGCAAAGTAAACGCCTTTAATATCCTCAATTTCAAGTGGATGGGCACCGAGTTTTTCATAAATTCGATGGTGATTACCTTCCGCAAATAAATGAATATCAAAACTGCTTAACAACGGTGAAGTAAACGCATAGGGATCGTAGATTACCCGCTCGTGTCCACCTTCGACAATCTTGAGCTGATAATTGTTTAATTCTGGTAGATCGATCGTGCAGCTAAAAAAGTGAGGATGATGCACTGACTGCATCTGGTACTCTTGCCGAACGGATGGAATCATCACTGAGACTGACTCGGCATTGGGCAAATAACTCCGCACGACCCAAATAATTTTACCATTTTCCTCAACTTGATGAGGACCCAAAATTTCAAAGGGATTGTGATGCTTATTTCCGACAATCCGGTCGATCTGTTCTAAGGCAAGAGTCATGAATTATTAACCTGCGCTGACGCAAAAAACTTATTAAATTATTGATAATTAATCGAACTGACAATCGCCACCAAGCGATAGATTTTTATACCGTTATTTTACGGATTTAAGTTCCAAATTTCTGTATGCCCGCCGACAAATCTGCCGATAAGCTGCCACCATTGTATCCCAATACCTCTGTCCAGCATGACAAACTTAGATGCTTTGCTCCACATTGTCTTGATTTGACTTACGCTACGGAAGATTGGCTATCTATTTTATACTCTTCACACCTTCGATCATCCTCCGGCACGACACCGCTATTTCTGTTTGCCCTATTGCACTCACAACATCAAGTAGGACAAACACACGAAAAAACGCAGAGCGCGTTCGAGTTCGGTAATTCCTTCTATCTGGCGTTGACTGGCTAATGCTATTTCATCACGGGAGAAAGGTGTTAAACCGATAGCTTCAATCAGAGCTTCTCTTTAGATCGCGGAGGACGCGGAAAAAGTGCACCATTTCGCTGTGGATATCGTTGTAAGTTTCAACGGGAGACGGAGGGCGATTGATGATGACGGCGGCGGAGCCACCAAATACGTCGCAAAAATGTTGTGATGGTGATAGTAGGGGTAAGAGCCAGTCGAGGTGGCTATATTTTCCGCCATACCAGCCAAATGCGATCGTCTAGCAGCGCGCTTCGCGTGCGATTTTTCCATAGTCTTTAAGTTTTGATTAAAGTTATATAGATGGATCCAAAGATAGCGATAAACTCGTCAGAGCAAAAGATCGATGAAGATTTAATGACTACAAGCGGTTGGAGATCGCTATATAGAGCCTGTCTGCAAATTTATTGCATCTATTTATTCTTAACTTATCGAGAGTTTGTAATGGCGATATTGACATTTTCTTTAGATTACGAGATTGCTCTTCTAGAACATTTATCAATGCTTCATCGCCGCAATCGTCGCAAAAAGCTAACAAAAAATCATCTGGATGCAACACCGAAAGATCATAATCTCGATAAGATCTGACCGGAAAGTCTTTGAGATTGTATGTGACTAGATAATCTACGCCAGCAACAATAGCCGCAGCCAACACATGGCGATCTTTAGGATCGTTGGTCATGGACTCGATTAAATCTAGAGGTGCATCGACAAAGCTTTGAGAGAACGCTTTTCTGACTTGTTGTTGAAAGTGGTCTTCTCTTTCTGGAGTAGATAACTGTTTGTTAATGCGGTTGCGGCTGACTTCATCTAAAATCTCCTCAGAAAGATAAAGTTGAAAAACTCCTTGAAATGCAGCAGTAAATAAAGTATCTTTAATTGGCATTCCAAAGATAGTACAAGCATCGAGCAAAGCTTTTTTAGTCATTCATCTATGCTCGCCATTACCGATCGAATATAGTTATCTTCATATCCCCCTTCCTCTTCTGTCATTGCAATAATTTCTCGCAGACTTTCAGCGCGGATGATATCTTGCGGCTGTAAAGATTCACCCGATAAGTTGCGCTCTTGGCTGACTACCGAAATAGATTCTCCAGCCAAGATTGATCTAACTATTATTTGCAGTCTGTGATTGACTTCGGAGGGCGATCGATCGAGGTATTCTAATAGCTGCGATAGCTCGACGCGATCGCTTTCGCTCTGTGGTGGATGGATCGAAATGGGATAGGAAATGTTGGTCATATCAGATCTAAAGCTTGTTTAGTCCTCTCTATATTCCCATTATACCAATACGGGTGAATCGATCGTCCGGTAAGAGCCAGTCGAGGTGACTATATTTGTCGCCATACTAGCCAAATGCGATCGCCTACTGGCAGTCGCTTCGCGTTCGATTTCCCCCATAGTCTCTAAGTTGGATCTCACCGAAAAATGATGTTTAGTGGAGTCCCGATTACCTGTGGTAGGCAACGCCAACGATTAGCTAATTCTACTCTTCTGTCAGAATTTGGGCAATATCATCATCTGACAAACCAAGGATTGTACACAATGCCACATTTAGCTGCATGATATACTCTCGATCGAGATGACCGATTACTCGAATAATTCTAGATTTATCGATAACTCTAATTTGTTCGCATAGAATTACAGAATCTTGCGTTAAATTAGCAATACCGATCGGAACGAAGACATGAGATGGTAAGAGACTTTTCCTAATCCTTGATGTTAGTGGTGCAACGATTGTATGTGGACTAGCTGCATTTGCTCGATCGATCTGAATGATAACAGCAGGTCTAATTCCCGATTGATCTGTACCGATAACTGGATTAAAATCACAGAGAATAATATCTCCTCGTTTAATTGCTACCACTTAATTTCCCCATTGGCTAACCGAGTCTCATATTCTTCTAGATTTGACAAATAATCTGCAAAATCTGACTCTACCAAATCTGTTGAATCTGATGAGGCTAAACTTGTCAATTGATTATCTCGATCTCTCCATAGCAAAAAGTCGATATAATCATTTACTTCGCGAACTAGTGCCTCTGGCATCTGTCCGATTTTACTAATAGTTTGCGACTGGATGTTCATATTTAGTTATCCTCTTTCTTTAACATGAGCTAAATTTGCCCGAATCTATATGTGTCGATTATAACTTGCTGGCTTTGTCAATAACTTATTTAAAAGCACGTTGACTGATAATGTCAACTAGAGTTGCTAAAGCAGCGCGAGGCAATAAACGCGGCAAAATGTTTGACTCAAAAGAATTTTTGAAACCAGGAATGACATAATGTCGATCGCCTTCCAAAGCCGAGAGTCCAACACGAACGACTTGCTGTGGGGAATGCTTGCCCATGACGACATCACGCCCCATTGTGTTAAAGAAATTTGTGTTTGTTGCACCCGGACACAAGGCTAAGACCTTAATCCCGCGTTTTCGGTACTCGCTCCACAACGCTTCGCTGAATGACAGGACAAATGCTTTGCTTGCTGCGTACACGGCTTGACGAGGTAATGGGTAGAAAGCTGCTGTCGAACCAATATTAATAATGCTACCTTCGCCCTTTGCCAACATGTCTGGAATGAAGGCATGAGTTAGATCGACGACGGAAACTACATTGAGCATAACTTGTCGATGGTTTCGATCGGGCGAAATCGACTCGAACGTCCCGTGGGTACCGAAGGCAGCATTATTGACCAGCAAATCGACATGCAATTGTCTTGATTGCACCTCTTTATAAACCTGTGAGCTTGCACCTTCACGGCTGAGATCGGCTGTAATGACTTCGACACTGATACTATGGCGATCGCGAAGTTGGGTTGCTATGGCTTGTAACTTGTCTTCCGAACGTGCAACGAGGACGAGATTCATTTGTCTGCTGGCTAGTTCACGCGCGAATGCTTCGCCAATGCCACTGGATGCGCCAGTAATCAGAGCAGTTCTACCAACATATTGCATGGTTTTTCTCCTGTGTTGATTTGTTGCAAAGTTCATATTTTGAAAGATTCATTTTTTGAACTTTATAGCCAAAAAAATAATGTCTACAAGTTCTTCAGCAGATCGGCTTTTTGTCGATCGAGATGCACTGCTACTTTTTGCATCATCCGCAGCATCTCTTGTTGCTCTAGCTCATCTAAACCATTGAGAATGGC
>JANNBD010000213.1:0-6766 GCA_031385105.1 Chamaesiphon sp. OTE_78_metabat_374 | reverse complement strand
CTGGCCAGATCGAAGTGCCAAGTACACCGTCGTTCCAGAGCTTGGTATTGAGTTCATAATCACCTAATGGCCAAATACTTACTGTAGAGCCTGGTGGAATCACAATTGGGCGGCTGGAAAGGCTGAGAGGACAGATGGGGGCGATGGTAATTGCCGCCATGCCTGAGTGGACGATGGGGCCATTTGCAGAGACATTGTAGCAAGTGGAGCCAGTCGGAGTTGAGACGAGCAAACCGTCGCCCTGAAATTGTCGATCAATATCAGGGCGACGGTTTGCTCGTCTCCACCCCGACTGGATCCACTTGCTACAATGTCTCCGCAAACGGTCCCATCGTCCACTCAGGCATGGCAGCAATTACCATCGCCCCAATTTGTCCGCTGAGTCTTTCCAGTCGCCCAATTGTAATTCCACCAGGTTCTACCGTGAGTATTTGGCCACTAGGTGATTATGAACTCAATACTAAGCTCTGGAACGACGGCGTACTAAGCACTTCCATCTGGCCAGGACAGCGCGTAGATGTCCAAATGGCCAACTGCCAAGCCAAGTTTATTATCCTCCGCGACAACTATTCCTACTACCAAACCCTGCGCGAGAAGCTACTCTGGGCAGGCTCAAGGATTCGCTACGATCATCACCATACCAGGAATTAGTGGATGGTGGATGGTGAATAGTTAAGTAATGTTAATTTTAATTCATTCTAGTCTCCTAGTCTGTCTTGAAAAGGTGAGATCTTGGAGAAACCCCAAGATCTCACCTTTTCGCTCCTATCCTCCCATTTCCCCAGTCCACCAGTTCTCCCATCCCTGCACTTTCATCGAAAAAATCATCAATTACCTCTAATTACTAAAAACTTCAGCAAATTAACGCATGATTGCTAGGACAAATAGGGTGGGCAAAGTGAAACTAAACAGTTAGACTGTGGATCGAGAGTGCGAAATTATTTCTAACGATCGTTACAATCATGAACTAGATATGCTCATCAGACGGAAACGTTTGAGTAAAGTGCCAACAGAGGTAACTTTACTGATGAGAGTGAAGTTTAGATAAATTGATATTTTAATTAACAATCGAAACTGGCAGAAATTTTAATAAGAGCTACAATCAAAAGGGTTTTCCTCAATTGAGGATACTCTTCGATCGAAGACTATTAAACGTCATCAGTTCGAGACTAACGTTTTAGTTTGAGCAGCACTTAGCAACCAAACCAAATCACAAAACCCAAATTTCAAACAATCTTCGCAAGCAACAAAACTATTGCCTGCAAAAGCCTGCTGCTTAGATTAGTTCATTGTTCACGTTACAGGAGATTAAGAGGACTCACACATGACCCAGACTAAAGACATGCTCGCAACCCTAACGACAAAAGACACCGACAGCGATGTTGAAGTGATGCTCGACGATGATGTCGAAGCAGATGATTTTACGGCTGAATCTGACGGAGAATCTGATGTCGAAGACGAGGATGGTAAGCTGGGGAAGGTGAAAGCCTCCCGCCGTCGCGTTCAAACCAAGAAGAAGCAATTCACAGAAGATTCGATTCGATTGTACCTCCAAGAAATCGGTCGGATTCGCTTGCTCCGCGCCGATGAAGAAATCGAATTGGCAAGGAAGATTGCTGACTTGCTCGAACTAGAACGGATGCGCGAAAAGCTCCTGAATGAACTAGATCGTGAACCTCACGATCGTGAGTGGGCAGAGGTTGCCGAAATGCCGCTCAATCAGTTTCGCCATCGGTTATTTTTAGGTCGTCGGGCTAAAGATAAGATGGTGCAATCGAACTTGCGATTGGTAGTTTCGATCGCTAAAAAGTACATGAATCGCGGTCTTTCTTTCCAAGATTTAATTCAGGAAGGGAGTTTAGGTTTGATTCGTGCTGCTGAGAAATTTGACCACGAGAAAGGTTACAAATTCTCCACATATGCAACCTGGTGGATTCGTCAAGCAATCACACGCGCAATTGCCGATCAATCTCGGACAATTCGTCTACCAGTCCACTTATATGAGACTATTTCTCGAATTAAGAAGACTACGAAATTACTCTCTCAAGAAATGGGTCGCAAACCTACTGAGGAAGAAATTGCCACGCGGATGGAAATGACGATCGAAAAGCTGCGGTTTATTGCTAAATCTGCACAGCTACCAATCTCGCTCGAAACCCCAATTGGGAAGGAAGAAGATTCAAGACTGGGTGACTTTATCGAAGCTGATGGCGAAATGCCTGAAGATCAAGTTTCAAAGACTTTACTGCGCGAAGATTTAGAAGGAGTACTCGATACTTTAAGCCCTCGCGAACGCGATGTTTTACGGTTACGTTATGGTTTGGATGATGGACGCATGAAAACATTAGAAGAAATCGGTCAGATCTTCAATGTCACCCGCGAACGAATTCGTCAAATTGAAGCTAAAGCTCTCCGTAAACTCCGCCACCCAAATCGGAATAGTATTCTTAAGGAATATATCCGTTAATTAGTTGATAATTGATAGATCTGTAGGTTGGGTTGAAGAATGCTGGCTTTGGCTTAGCCTGCCGTAAGCACAGCCTTTCTGTTCGCGTTCGCAAAGCGTCTGCCTACGCAGAAGCGTTCCGTTGGCGGAGCCTCTCGTAGAGAAGGAAAAGAAATAACCCAACACACTTAACCAGCAATACAAAAAACACCGTCTTTAAAGACGGTGTTTTTTTGTAAAATTTTATGATTGATCGGGAGCTTAAAAAGGACGACGAATCCACTTTGCCCGCCAATTATTGATTCGATCGAACAAACCTACCTGCGGCAATACGCCACCAGCAGCTTCCCATTTTTCAATTAACTCCAAACCCAGCGGAGTCAACCGGAAACTATCCGTCAAGCCTTGTCCATCCACTTCTCGGCGCAACATCCCGACTTTGATCAACCACCCAGTAGCTGTCTCTACACTCAGCTCTGATAGTGGGTAGCGAGTATAGCCAGAATTTACACCCAAATCTCCAGCCAATTTTGGCACAGACACACTTTCCCAGCGCATCTTCGCAAATAAAGCTAAGTGAAATGGCGCACACCGGAGAGCTAAGTCAGCTCGATCGATTGTTTTGGCTGGGTAGGCGATAATTTTGGCAGGAGGCGGAGTAGCAACCACAGGTGTCAACGTCTAAACGATACTAATACGACTATTCTAGCGCGTCAGTCACCAACACCAAGAGAAATGGCGGATGTCTTCGATCGACCAAATATGAGAAATTAGATATGTGATGAGAGTTGACATCCATCAACGATCTACGTCACCAATTACATCAAAATTTTCCACTGGAAAAGTTATCGCCAAACAGTCCACTCACATATAGTAAAGATTGTGTCCAACGACGAAACACCAAAAGTCCCTTTTCCCTGGTCAGCATTTCTGAGCCAACAAGTATTCGACCCAAAACATCGATTGATTCTCAATCCCGCATTATTTCAACAAAGATATCAAGTTCGCCTACTTGAAAGCTGTCTTCATAAAAGACTTCCAGCTAATCGATACCCAAAGCTGAGTGGGTAAGTAGCTCACATCTTGCATCAAAACAAAGTTACTAGTGTTTTCGTGGATGGTGGATAGTTTTGTACTTAAGCGTAAGTTTTGAGACTGTTTTTATCAGTTTCTGGGTACTGGTACAAGATGTGAGTAGTTATTTTAATAATTGCGTCATTCTCAGTCCTGTCCGCTGGTTTTCGGCTGGGGAACCAATCGAAATTCGTAATCCGCCACCAGTATGTCGGATTGAAGTTCCCTGGCTCTTTAGCTTTACGACCAATTCACTCATCGCCACTTCTGGATCCGCGACTCCCTGAATCCGCGCATAGATAAAATTGGCATCACTCCGCCATACCTGAAGAGCTGGAATCGCCGTCAACACGATCGATAATCGATCGCGTTCGCTCATTGTCTCAGCAATTGTCGATAATAACGGTACATGATTCTCTAATACTAGCTCTGCCGCTGCGAGGGAGATACTTGGCAAGTTGTAAGGCAATCTCACCTGTTCCAGAGTAGCAATCAATTGAGGATGTCCGACGGCATAACCCACACGATGAGCCGCCAATCGAAAGGCTTTGGAAAATGTCCGTAACACTACCCAGTTTGGATGCTGCGCTAGTTCAGCGACAACAGTATGCTGACTGAACTCAAAATAAGCTTCATCAACTACCACCAAAATATCTGACGGTAAACCCCGCATCCATTCCAATTCCGCCGTCGTCAGCGCGTTGCCTGTTGGCGAATTGGGATGCACCATAAATACCACCCGAATCGGTGGATTTTGAGTGTCTGTAATTGCACTCTGAGCCGCAACTAAATCGACCTCAAAATTCAGACTAGATCTACCTACACTGACTACAGGTAATCCCAACGTCTGCGCCAAAATCCCATACATGCTAAAAGTCGGCGCAGCAACCAAAATACTCCCCGCACCACCGACACAAGTTGCAATCAAGATCGATCTAAGCAATTCATCCGAGCCATTCCCCACGCTAATCTGATTCGGCAGGATGGAAACACCAGATCCAGCAGATTCACCAGCATAGCTCGCGATCGCCGCTTTCAGGCGATCGTGCCCCCCATCTGGGTAACGATTGCTCTCGATCTGATCTGTCCAGATTTGTGCTAATTCTTGTTTCAATGCTGGCGGCAGATCGTAAGGACTTTCATTAGTCTCAACTCTGTCGATCTCAATCTGCACCGATTGCGCCTCTACACCACCTGGATGAGGCGTATATGCTTGCAAACTAGTAAGTTCATCACGGAGAAAAGCTAGTGCTGTTGCGACAGTCGGAGTACGGTTAGAGGAGATAGTCATATCGATCGTTAGGGTTTGTATCACTGCCGTTTTGTCAGCAGCATCTTGGCTGTTGGCGTTAGCCTGCCGTAGGCACAGCGGACACTAGCGCGAATCAGAACAAAAGCGAGGATCAGATCCAGATTTCTATCATAGATCGATTCGCTAGTACCGCGAGTGAATCGAGTTAAATGTTCAACGAAAAAAAGTCTTGCTAGGGTATTGACTTGGTTAAAAATATGCTTTATATTGATAGATGTCTGGAGCGCGGCCCCATCGTCTAGAGGCCTAGGACACCTCCCTTTCACGGAGGCGACAGGGATTCGATTTCCCTTGGGGCTATTCAGAATCAACAAAAAAAGAGGTTAGGCATGTCTGTCTGACCTCTTTTTGCAGTTAGTTCAAGATAAACTTAAGATCGTTCACAAAAACTAGTGGAGGGCGGGTTTGAACTAAATTTCTGGCTTCGTTTTCGTTAATCCCATAAAGCGTTATCTGCTAAGGCAGAGGCTTCGCCAACGCGCACGCCCTAGTTCCCCGACGGTTTAGCGAAACAAGACGCCCGCCCCTACAGATCCTGACTTTTATGAATGCTGATTTCTCGCATATTCCAGTCTTAAGCCAAGAAACAGTCGCTGGTTTGGGTGTAATTGCAGGTGGCTGGTATTTGGATGCGACAGTCGGCGGTGGCGGACATAGTGAACTGATCTTACAGGCTGCACCAGACGTAAATCTAGTGGCACTCGATCGAGATTTACAAGCTCTAGCCGCTGCAAAAGAAAGACTCGCACCTTATGGGGCTAGAGTCCAGTTCTGGCACGGCAACTATGCTGATTATCAACCCTTAGATCAAAAATTTGATGGCATCATTGCCGATCTTGGTGTCAGCTCGGTGCAATTAGATTTAGCCGAGCGGGGGTTTAGCTTTCGGAATGAAGCACCGCTGGATATGCGGATGGATAGATCTCAAGGGATGACAGCCGCAGATTTGGTCAATCATACATCTGAAGTCGAATTAGCACGAATTATCTTCACCTATGGCGAAGAACGGATGTCTCGCCAAATTGCACGAGATATCGTTGCAGGGCGACCATTTACAACTACTACTCAATTAGCATACGCGATCGGTGGTGCAGTCCCCAAGTCCTATCGCTATGGTCGGATTCATCCGGCGACGCGGACATTTCAAGCTCTGCGAATTATGGTCAATCAGGAGCTAAGTTCCCTCGAAAAATTCTTGGCTGTCGCTCCAAATTGGCTCAAGCCTGAAGGTAAAATTGGACTGATTAGCTTTCATAGTCTCGAAGATCGGATTGTCAAACATACTCTACGGGAGAATGAGCGGCTGAAGGTATTAACCAAGAAACCAATTATTGCCACAGATCTAGAATTAGCCACTAATCCTCGCGCTCGATCGGCTAAACTCAGATGGGCTTATTTAATTGATAATTAAGGAAAAGACACAAAAACGGCTGGTAATAATACTATTACCAGCCTGTGAAAGCTTAAACCCCGATTTCCCTTAGTAATGGTGAATTTACAATTAGGTCAGCACTACTAAAAAAGAATTATTAAAATTCGTGTTGCTACACTTAAAAAAATTAAATTAGCGGTTTGAATCTATACATACAATATAGCTTAACTCACTAGCTCGAAACATCAGCCATTTGATGGAATTTGTATCTAAGGGCGATTTCAAAGTGAAAGTGAACATCAATCGAGCTTTGCAGCATGTGAGTTAGCATGATTCAGTAATTACGATCGCCAGATGGCGTAGTTTTTCTCGTCAAACTTAGCTCTAGAAGCCAAATCAACTAAGATATTTAGCTGAGTAATAGAAACCCGACTTTTTTAAAAAGCGGCGTTTTTATTAGGGGGTTACCCCCCAAAAAAAAAAAGAAAAAAAAGGCGGGTGTATATTAAAAAGCGAAAAATAATAGTTTATTTTGGGTATAGAGCTAAGTTTTTGGAGAAAA
>JANNBD010000195.1:0-7316 GCA_031385105.1 Chamaesiphon sp. OTE_78_metabat_374 | reverse complement strand
GCATATTTTATACACTGAGTTACTATTGAAGTCTAAATAAAATCTCAGTACTAAATTATGACGCAGAATAATCGCGAGAATGCAACTGATGACAAATCTCAAGCCGCAGGTTTAGTCGCAGGTGGAGCCGCTGCTGGCGGTGGTGCCGCAGCAGGTATTGGTAGTGGAATAGCATTAGGTGGTTCTTTTGGTGCTGTAGGTGTTGCGGCAGCTCCAGTTGTAGCTGTGGGGGCAGTCGCTGGTGCTGTTGTTGGTGGAGCTGCTTATGGTGCAAAAAAAGCGATTGAAGAGGGTGATGCTTATGCTTTAGGAGCAATGGCTGGTGGAGCTGCGGCTGGTGCAGGAGTTGTCGCTACTGTTGGTAACATGGGATTATTGATTAGTGGTGGTGGTATCGCCATTACGATGGCTCCAGTTGCAGCGGCTGGTGCCGTATTGGGATTAGCTGGTTATGGTTTAAGCAAATTGTTTGGGAGTAATTCAAAAAGAAAATCTAGAAATCGGAGATACCGATAGTTAGTGTTCCGCTTATCTGAATCCTCTTTAGAGAAGGGGATTCAAGTACAAAATTTTAAGTTGTCAACTACATTTTCATGCCTAGAGATAAACCAAACCCACTACAAAAGTTTGTGCGAGGGTGGCTAAGAGATCGGGTTAATGAGACTAATAATCGTTCTTCTGTACCATCAAAACCTAAAAACACCCCTTCTGAAAAATTGCCACTTCAGAAGAAATCGAGATCTATTTCTCTGTCAGTTCGACTTGATGTATTGACAAGGGATGGTTATAAATGTGTATATTGTGGTCGAAGCTCTCAACAAATTGATTTAGAAATAGACCATATTATTCCCCACTCAAAAGGCGGTAGTAATCAAATAGATAATTTACAAAGTCTATGCTTTGATTGCAATCGAGGAAAGGGTGCAAGAATAATCTAGATAGTCGAGCGATAGCAAAAGTAGGGGCAATTCATGAATTGCCCCTACTTTTACTATCGCGACACCATAAAAAATCCTCGCTTCGCAACGAGGAAAATAACTATCAATTATCAACTACCAACGACTCTAATGAGCGTCTTGCAGCTCGTAAAAATCAGGAGAAACATAGTCCTTCCTGAGTGGATAACCAACCCAATCTTCAGGCATCAATACCCGCTTGAGATTGGGATGTCCATCAAAGACAATCCCATACATATCAAAAGTTTCCCGCTCTTGCCAATCTGCCGTCCGCCAGATCCAATACACCGTTGGGACAACTGGATTTTCACGGGGTAAGAACACCTTAATTCTGACTTCATCTGGGCGCACAGCATTATCACTTACTTTTGTGAGGTGATAAAAACTGACCAAATCGTCTCCAGCACCAGCATCATAACCCCCCTGACATTGGAGATAGTTAAAGCCATAGGCATATAATGCCGTCGCCACAGGTAACAAGAATGGGGCTTCCACGCGGATCACTTCGGCTCCCTGATTATCAGTTTCGAGGGCGATATGATCGACAAAGCCATTTTGGGTCAACCACTGAGAGACTTTGCCCGCAGGGACGATGGGGGCGGCGGCGGGGGTGATTTCAGCGGTTGGTTTAGTTTCTTCCTCAGCCACGTTTCACCTCTTGTTTGCGAGCGGTTGATAGAGCTGGAACTACGGGCATTCCCATCGCTGCGGCGATTTCGGCGGGGGGATTTGTATGTGTACCTGACTGGAGATAGGTTCCGGTCAAGATATCTGGTACAACTTTCATATTATGGGTTGTACTATAGTAGCGGTGAGTCTGGTTGAGTAGACTGCGCTCTTGCATCGATTCGTTGGCGATTTTCTTCCGCAGTTTGATGATTGCATCCATCACCGCTTCTGGGCGGGGGGGGCAACCAGGGAGATAGATATCGACGGGAATCAGCTTATCGACACCGCGTACGGCTGTCGGTGAGTCGGAGCTGAACATCCCACCTGTAATCGTACAGGCACCCATTGCAATCACGTACTTGGGTTCGGGCATTTGCTCGTAGAGTCGCACCAAGGCTGGAGCCATTTTCATGGTAATTGTCCCAGCGGTAATGAGCAGATCTGCCTGACGAGTACTTGCGCGGGGTACCAGTCCAAATCTGTCGAAATCGAACCTGGAACCGATCATCGCGGCTAGTTCGATAAAACAGCAGGCTGTACCAAATAGCAGCGGCCACAGGCTGGATAAACGGGACCAGTTGTAGAGATCATCTACTGTCGTTAGGATCACATTTTCCGATAGATCTGTCGTCACTTGGGGACGTTCGATCGGACTGGAAATGCGGTCGTTATCATTGATAAGATTAGTATTCATGACCATTCTAAGGCTCCTTTGCGCCAAGCGTAGACTAGCGCGATCGTGAGAATTGCAATAAAGATGAGAGCTTCAATAAAAGCGAGTAAGCCTAACTGACTAAATGCTACTGCCCAGGGGTATAGGAATACAGTCTCTACGTCAAAAACGACGAAGACTAGGGCAAACATATAGTAACGAATATTAAACTGAATCCACGCACCGCCGATCGGCTCCATCCCAGATTCATAGGTTGTCCGCCGTTCGGGACCACCACCGCTAGGGCGCAGCAATTTAGATGCTGACAAAGCTAAGATCGGTACCAAGCTACATGTCAGCAAGAAGCCGAGCAGGTATTCATAACCGTTGAGGACAAACACAGATTATTTATAGTTATGGAACAATAACGATCGATCCCCCAATGACCGAACGGTAAACAACTCAGACTACCACCTCAGGATTCACAATCGTGATGAGGTTTGAAAGCAATCGCTGATTTGCTGTCTTGTTCGATCGAGATCCAATCTACTTACATTTTATCCACATATCGGGATCGACGGCTAGGATCGACTGAGTATTTGACGTATTTACCAAAAGAGAAAGCCAGCAATCACTGATTGCTGGCTTTCTCTTTTGGGATTTTGATAGTCTAGAAGTCGGGATGATAGGATTCGAACCTACGGCATCCTGCTCCCAAAGCAGGCGCGCTACCAAGCTGCGCTACATCCCGTCATCGCTAAACTAATATAACATACTATCGACGGGTTCGATCGCAAATCTTTCAAAATAGCCAAAAACTATTCAGGATACCAAAACATCCCCTTGATTCCTTCAGGATCTTCGACAAATCCCATCCCACTGTAAAAGCCGACAACGTGAGCATCGGCAAACAAAGTGATATTACTAATATCTTGAGCACGGATCTTGTCGATCATGAACTTCATCATCGCCTTACCCAGCCGTTGCCCCTGAAAGTCGGGATGTACCACCACATCCCATACCGTTGCGTTGAAAGCTCCGTCAGACGTGGCACGAGCAAATCCAATCATCCTCTTAGTCGCGCCTCTAGCTTCCCACATCGAAACCACAATAAAGCTATTCTGGATAGCCTTCTTCACTTTTCGCAATGGACGGCGTGACCAGCCTACAATATCACAGAGTTCCTCAAGCTCATACAAATTCAGGTCTCGATCGGTACTGAAAAAAACCTGACTATTTAAAGGTAGCTTAATTCCAGTTACGTACAGAGGAGCAGCATCTGTACCTGCCTTAACTTCAGTAGCCGTATCGCCACCACTAAATAAACTCTTCCAAAAAACCATGTGGTGAGGGCAACAAAAATAATGATTGTAGTTCCCAATCTTCGCCAGTTGTAACTAGAAGTTGATCGGTGATTTTAGACAAATCATAACATTATTCTTAGAGCAATTTCCGCTGATTGGCCTGTGTCACTGGTCAATCTGAGCGAATTTACCCGATCTGGCTGCCATAAAATTGCACCAACCCTCACCAGCTCAATTTCAGAGGTGAATAGGGTCTCAGACACTCAGGACAATTATCCTCGTTGAGAATAACAACCACAACTATCCACTATCCACTATCCACTAATTCTCTGGCAGACAAACATTTGTGCCGCCCAAGCCGCAATAGCCGCCGGGATTCTTGGCGAGATATTGTTGGTGATAGACCTCGGCATAGTAAAACGCTGGCGCAGTCAGAATTTCGGTGGTGATTTCTTGGTATCCAGCACCAGTGAGAGCTGACTGGTAAGCTGCTTTGGAAGCCATTGCTAATTCGAGCTGACTGTCCGAATAGCAATAGATTCCCGATCGATATTGAGTCCCAGCGTCATTGCCTTGGCGCATTCCTTGGGTCGGGTTATGGCTTTCCCAAAAGATTTTGAGCAGTTCTGAGTAGCTAACCAAAGCTGGATCGAAGACGACTAATACGACTTCGTTATGTCCGGTTGCACCGCTGCAAACTTCTTGATAGGTGGGGTTGGGGGTACTGCCAGCCGCATAGCCAACTGCGGTAATATGCACGCCTGCTGGTAGTTGCCAAAATTTGCGCTCCGCACCCCAGAAGCAACCCAAGCCAAACATCGCTTTTTCCATCTGCGCTGGGTATGGTGGTGCGAAGGAATTGCCGTTGACGAAGTGCTTGGCGGGGAGAGCCATTTTTTCAGCTCTGCCGGATAGTGCATCGGCTGGGGCGGGGATAGTCAGTTTTTTACCACCGAAGATGTTGAACAGCATAGTTTTAATTAAGTCAAGTAAAATATCAATATCTTGATTAATTGTAACAGATGCTAAATGTGTCTCAATAGCAGAAAACCCGACATCATCAGTTCGGTGAGGCTGGTAGTTGGCGTGTTTTGGGCAAGTTTATTCACCAGCATCACCCAAACAGCTACGGAGATACTACAGCTCCTGCTAGCTCTAGTTGTAGTGATTGAGCTTGTGCCTGAATCTGATGAGTTGCCCAAGCTTTGGTCATTGCCGTGGCTACTGCTTCAGCGCAGGTAGCAGTGGCGATCGCTAGCAAAGTGGGGCCAGCACCGCTAATCACCATCCCGTAGCCACCAGCGGCGATTACGGCGGACTGGACATCAGCATAGCCAGTAATTAATTTTTGACGATAGGGCTGGTGGATCTTGTCTGTCAATCCAGCCGTCAGCCAGTCAGGATTTCCCGTCTCCAAACCTCGGATCATCAAGCCCAGATGGGCGGTATTGAAAATTGCATCGGCGCGGCTGTATTCACTGGGAAGGACACTTCGAGCCGCCGCTGTCGAGAGTTCAAAATCGGGGATAGCAACAACGGGTACGATACTATCATGCCAGGGAATGTCGGCGATCGCCCAGCCACTCGCCGCCGTAGCTGCCAAGCGACAACCGCCAATCAGCGCAGGTACCACATTATCTGGATGTCCTTCCATTTCGATCGCGAGATCCATTATTTCTGACTGGGAGAGTGGATTGCCAGCAAGAGCATTGGCACCGAGCAAGCCGCCGACAATCGCTGTCGCCGAGCTGCCTAGTCCTCTGGCTAGTGGCACGCCGAGCAGGATTTCGAGCTGAATGACTGGGGGTGTCTGATCGATTCGTGCATATAATGTGAGCAAAGCTTGATAGGCAAGATTGCTAGCACCTGTATCGACTTTAGCTGCTTCTAGTCCCTGAACGGCGATGACAATATCAGGGGTATCGATCGGGGTAAACTTAAACTCGTTATACATGCTTAGAGCAGCACCGATACAGTCAAATCCCGCGCCCAAATTAGCAGTGGTAGCAGGTACGCGAATTGTTGTCATAAGGAGAAACTGTAGGAGAGATTGAGTAAAAGCTAAAGATGTAAATGAATGTCACAAAGTGCAAAGTATTTTTGCTAGCGATCAATGAAATGCTTTGACGAGTGGAATAAAATGTTAGACTATAACTAGTTATAAAACTTTCAAAGAGGTGAGATAATCACATTATCCGTTGACGGGTAATCATTTACAAAACCTGACTTCAAATTATATCGAAAAGTCGTCAGTATAGTAAGTAAAATTCTCTACAGATGAAACAAGCGTTTCCACAATTTTTCTGTCTATCTCAACCTCAAATTATAATCTAAATAGTAGGAGATGCTTATGAAGCTTGTGCTCCAGAGTAAGAACATCGAAATTACCGATGCCATCCGTGACTATGTGAATCAAAAGATCGAAAAGGCTGTCAGTCATTTTGAAAACATTACGACGGGAATAGACGTTAATTTATCAGTTGCTAAAAATCCGCGAATCGCTGCATCGCAGGTAGCTGAAGTTACAATCTATGCCAACGGTGCCACGATCCGTGCCGAAGAAGCCAGCGAACACTTGTATGCAAGTATCGATCTGGTTGCCGACAAAATTTCTCGCCAATTACGCAAGTATAAAGAGCGCAGCTTTACGAAAAAAGATCGCACAGATGTATTGAAAGATCTAGGAGAAGAACTAGATCTAGAGCTGCTAGATTATAATCTTGCTGACAATCGATCGGCAACATTGCCAGCAGAGGTAGTTCGGACTAAGTACTTTGCTATGTCAGCATTGACGATCGAAGAAGCACTCGCTCAATTGCAATTAGTAGATCATGATTTTTACATGTACCGAAGTGTTGAAACTGGGGAAATTAATGTTGTGTATCGACGAAATCACGGTGGTTTTGGTACGATTCAACCGCGTCCGACAATGAACGACAAAATGCCTGCCACAACATGACTTCGTTAGGTCAATCGCTAAAATAGACTTCCCATTTTTAAGTTGAGGACTTGCAAGATTCTTCACTATCTGCTCAGGAAGGTTTATCAAAACCTTCCTGATTTTGTATGGTCATTCGCAAAAAGTCTGGACAAAAGACCTGCCAAGCTATTTGTTTTTCCTACTCCCTTCCCACTCAAGAAATGGACATTTGCAATTCACTATCCACTATTCACTATTCACTATTCACTATCTACTCACTACACTAGATGTCTAATTTTTCACAGGGAAGGGAGTAATTTAATAAAATAGCTAAGGTCGATAATTTTGGATTTGTTTGCCATCGGCACCATATATCTCTAATGGTAATTTGGCATTTTCACTAATAGTTTGAAGGGCATTGCCGAGGGTATTGACATGGTTGATAATCCCTGTTTTAGCATTGCTATCACCTTGGGTAGATGCAGCCATTGCGGTCTGGGATAGGGTCTGAGTATAGAGCGACATTAACCGGACGACGATCGATTTATTATTGATCGTGTAGGTGCAAATTTGGGGACTACCAGCACAAGTTCGTTGGAGATCTTTATTTGCCAGACTGATTTTTTGAGTGGTTTTGAGTTTTGTTTCTGCTTGTTGAAAATTCTTGGTGTACTCAAAAACTAGAGGTTTTGCTTGAGCATACAGCACACTATTTTGAGGCACGCTTTGAATTGCGACAACTGACTGGTTCCACTCAGAAACTGCTTCAGCTAGCTTGTTGTTTTTTTGAGATACTTTAGCTGCATCAGCTAGCT